>SFHY01000095.1 GCA_004556255.1 Lactobacillus delbrueckii | reverse complement strand
ACGAGTCCTGAAAATTTTATTCTACTTAAAAGGGTTGTAAAAGCGGCCCTGGTTCAGATGCCAGAAGTAAAGCATCAAGAGAACCAGCAAAACCGCCACTCCCAAGCTCAGCCAGTCGCTGCCCTTGAGCTTTTGGGAAGTGTACCAGGTCCGCTTCTTCTTGGAGCCAAACCGGCGCAGTTCCATGGCCGTGGAGATCACCGTGATCCGGTCTAAACTGGACAGAATCAAAGGCATGACGATATTGACCGTCCCCTTGGCCCGGTCGGCCAGCTTGGCCTTCTTGGAAATCTCATTGCCCCGGGCCTGCTGGGCATGGGAAATCGCCCAGTAACTTTCCTGGATGTCTGGAATATAGCGCAGGGCCAGGGAAAAGGCATAAGAGAAGCGGTAGCTGATCCCGATCTGGTTCAGACTGGAAGCAAACTGGCTGGGATTAGTCGTCAATAAGAACAAGATCGCGATCGGCACGGCACAGATGTACTTGAGCAGCAAGTTGAAGAGGTAAAAAGTCTCCTCCGCCGTTAAAGCAAAAAAGCCGCTGCCCAGCAAGACATGCTTGCTCCCGTAAAGGTCAGCCCCATAGCTGGGCTGGAAGACGTAAACCAAGATCAAGTTCAAGACCGCGAAAATCATGATCAGGTTGGCCACGACCGATACCTGCCGCCACTTGACCTGGGAAATCTTGAACAAGACCAGGGACAAAAGGCACATGATCAGCAAAAAGCGGGTGTCATAGGTCACCATGCAGGCCACTGAAGTGATGATCAAGAACAAGAGCTTGGTGGTCGCGCTCAAACTGTGGACAAAGGTCTTCCCCGGCGTATAGCCTAAAACAGCATCATTCATTAGCGTTTTCCCCCAATCTTTCCCGTTCGTAAGCCGCGAACTTGCGGGCAAAGCCTTCCGGATCCGGAAGGCCGTAGTGCTTGGCCAGGTCAAAGAGGCTGACCTGGCGGAGACTGGCCTCTTGAACCAGCTTTTCATCAGTCAAGAGCGCAACCGGCGTGGTGTCGGCAATCAAGCGGCCCTTGGCAAATACAAGTGACCGGTCAGTGTATTCCATCATCAAGTGCATGTCGTGGGTGATGATCATGATCGTCTTGCCGGCTTCATTCAGTTCTTTCAAGAAGGACATGATTTCCGTGTAGGTCTTCCAGTCCTGGCCCGCCGTTGGTTCATCCAAGATCAGCAAGTCCGGTTCCAGGACCAAAATCGCCGCGATCGTGACTCGCTTCTTTTGCCCAAAGCTGAGGGCGGAAACCGGCCAGTTTCTGAATGGATAGAGGCCGCAGATCTTAAGCACCTTGGCCACCCTTTCCTTGACCTCGTCTTCTGGCACTTTCCGCAAGCGCAGTCCCAGGGCCACTTCGTCAAAGATCATGGTCTGGCTGATCATCTGGTTGGGATCCTGCATCACGT
Source organism: Lactobacillus delbrueckii (assembly GCA_004556255.1). Taxonomy (GTDB): domain Bacteria; phylum Bacillota; class Bacilli; order Lactobacillales; family Lactobacillaceae; genus Lactobacillus; species Lactobacillus delbrueckii_B. The sequence continues at coordinate 4,312 of SFHY01000095.1, read as the reverse complement.
AGCCGATCTTGTCCGCCCGCTCTTTGATGGACAAGCCGGCCAGGTCCTCGCCTTTCCAGGCAATCTCGCCCGTGTTTTGCAAAAAGCCGCAAATCAAGCGGCAAAGAGTGGTCTTCCCCGCCCCGTTTTGCCCGACGATGGAGATGAAGTCCCCTTCCTTGATGACGGCATTGACATCTTTTAATGGATATTTTTGGTCAACGTTGTAGGCAAAGCCGACATTCTTCAAGGTCAAGAGCTCCTTACCGGCTGCCTTTTCTGCCGGCAACTGGTAGCTCTTTTGCCAGGCCAAAAGCTTGTCTTTGGCATCCCCCTCAACCGGCAAAGCTTCCAGCGGAGTCAGCTTTTCAAGCTTATGCAAATCAATTCCAGCCGTCTTCATGGCGTCCAGGTACAGGGGATTTCTGACCCCAACTGCTTCTAAGCGGTCAGCCTTGAGCAGGTCATTCGGCTTTTGGTCAGCTAAAATCTGGCCATCATCAACCAGGACAATCCGGTCTACTTCCTCAGCCAGGACTTCTTCCAGGCGGTGCTCGATGATGATAACCGTGGCCCCGAACTTCTTCTGCATCTGGTCGATGAGGCGCATGGTCTTGTAGCCAGAGGCCGGGTCCAGGTTGGCCAGGGGTTCGTCAAAGAGCAGGATCGGGGATTCATCAACCAAGACTCCAGCCAGAGCCACCCGTTGCTTCTGTCCGCCCGACAGGCTCTGGGGAGATTGCCTAAGCAAATCACCCAAATCCAGCTCCTTAGCCCAGCGGTCCACCACCTGCTTCATTTTGTCCTGGGGCACGCAGTCATTTTCCAGGGAAAAAGCGATGTCTTCCCCGACCGTTAGGCCGATAAACTGGGCGTCCGTATCCTGGAGAATGGTTGAAGTGGTAAAAGATAAGTCAAACAGGCCAGTCTGACTGATGTCCTTGCCATCAATCAAGCACTGGCCTGTGATCGTCCCTTTATCCAGGTTGGGAATCAATCCGTTCAAGCACTTGCCCAGGGTTGACTTGCCAGACCCTGAGGGCCCGGCCAGCAATACTTTTTCCCCCTGCTCAATCGTCAAATTGATATTGTGGAGGGTTGGCTCCTGCTGGCTGTCGTACTGAAAAGAAAAATCTCTAAACTGAATCAGACTTGTCATATATTAATTCCTTAATCCTTGTGCAAACTGCCCTTCTTGACCCGGCTGCCGGCGTAAAGCTTGAGCAGGATAGTGCCCAAAACCGCGATGGTCAAACCATCCATCAAGGTAGTCAGGCCGGCTTGGGCAAAGACCTTGGCCGCTGGTTCGCTGTTCAAAACCATGTCGCCCACGGCCCCCAAGAGGAACCAGACAATAGCGTTGGCCACAACCTGCACCACATTAAAGATCACCATTTCCTTAGCGCTGAATTCACCTTGGTCAATGTTGACGCGCAAAGCGTAGAGGCCGATGAAGAAGCCCAGGAAACCGGCCGCGAAGTTCCAGTTCCACCAGGTCTGCCCGTACATCATCAAGTCCAAGAGGACGTGGCCGATGAAGCCGACCCCGAAGCCGACAGTTGGCCCGTAGATCATGGCAATCATGGCCAGGAAGGCGTAAACCAGTTCAAAGTTGGTGTTTGGCAGCCCGCTTGGGATTGAGGCAAAACGGCCGACAATCACGAAAACAGCTGACCCGATCCCCAAGGCAGCGATGTTCTTAGGGCTTAACTTCCACATATCCTTATTCATAAAAATTCTCTCCAATTTCTTTTTTTACTTGTTAACCTTGCTGATCTTGACCTGCCAGTCGGTCCCGGTGCCGATGTGGTGAACAGCGGCGAAGGATTCCTGGTTGAGGGCAATCCCGATGTTGACCAGGGAGTTGATGTAGACGAGTGGCTGGCCCAGGTTGACTTCCGCAAATGACCGGACAAACGGGATGTGTTCCTGGTAGACGGCCACGTTCTGGTGCAAGATGGTGACCAGCAGGCTGTCGCCCCGGTCGATGGACAGCTCTTTGACCATTTCCAGCGGAATGTTGGTCCATAAAGAACCAAAGCGGATGTCCAAAACGTCGATGGTGCCGACGGCCGTGTCACCTTGCAGGCGGGGCTCGATCACCGGCAGAGTCACCAGGCTGTCAACTGGGACAGCTTCGCCTAAATCTTCAAAGGCAACCTGCCCGCTGGCCAGCATGGCCCCGTTATAAGCGTAAACGTCCCGGCCATGGAAGGTGTTGCTTTCCTGGGAGTGCGGCAGGCGGTTCTTGTTTTCATCGATCACCCGGACGGCTTCGACCCCTTCATACTTGTAGATATGGGTCAAAGTCCCGTTGTCTGGAGTGATGACGTAGTGACCGGACTTGGTCTTGACGGCGATTGACCGGCGGGCTGAGCCAACGCCTGGGTCAACGACCGAGACGAAGACCGTGTCTGCTGGCCAGTACTTGATGGTTTGGTAAAGCCGGTAAGAGGCATTCCAAATGTCGTAAGGTGGGATTTCATGGGTTAAGTCAGAGACCTGGATGTCGCTGGCAACCGTGTGAGCCACCCCGTGCATGGCGCTGACCGCCCCATCTACTAAACCAAAGTCTGTCTGCAGGACCAACATCTTATTATATGCCATCCGATTTCCACCTTTCAATCATTTCTAATTTTTAATATCTATTTAAGATACTCTCTTTACCAGGCAAAGTCAAGAAAAGCATTCGGCTTTTACAAAAATGTCCAGCTTTTGCGGCTTATTTTCGTTTACTTTTCACTAGAAAGGCTAACGTTCTGGACAAAAAAACAGCCATGACTTCCGTCATGACTGTACAATCTGTTCAATTCAATTTTAGTTATCAGCCCGCTTGTCCTTGGCCCGCTGGTGGAAGTAGCAGAAACTCCCAAAGAAAACGACCCAGGCGGTAGCCAGGCTGGCTCCGAAGATATCTTCCTTGACGAAGAAGAGGCTGAAGAAGATGACCAGGAAAAAGGCAATCGTCAATGGACTGGTTACCTGGTAAAAAGGCATCTTGAAACCATCTTCCATAAAGTCACTGGACTTGCGGTACTTCCGGTGAGCCAGCAGGGCCAGGACGTAAACCAGGATGAAGATGTCACTGGTTGCCCCGGCGACCATGCTGAAGGCCTCAATTGCCGTGTTAGAGAAGCTGAGGATTGGCGCGATCAAGGCGAATAAAACTGAGATCCCGATTCCTCTTGCCGGTACCCCATTTGGGGCAATCTTGGCAAAGTTGTCCTTCAGCCAGCTGCCCTTTTTAGCTTCTTGCGCTAATTGGAAGAAGTGCCGGCCAGCTGAGAAGATGGTTGAGTTCAAGGCTGAAGCCGCGCTGGTCAAAACCACGAAGTTCAGAACTGAAGCCGCGGTAGTGAAGCCAGCTAACTGGAAGACCTGGACGAAAGGACTGCTGGAGGCAGACACTGACCGCCAGGGAACCACGCACATGATCACGGTCAAAGTCCCGATGTAGAAGATCAAGATTCTTAGCAGGGTCTCGTTGACCGCCTTTTTGATCACCTGGTGGGGATCTTCAGCTTCCCCGATCGTGATGGTCACGAATTCAATCCCGGCAAAGGAGAAGAAGACCATCGGGAAGGCGGTAAAGAAGGCGTAAGTGCCGTTTGGCGCCAGCTTGAAGTTCTTGGTCAGGTTGGCCAAAGAAGCATAGCCAACCGGGGTTTTAGCATGGGTTGCCACCAGGAAGATCCCGGTCAAGATCATGGAGATGATGGCGATGATCTTGATCATGGCAAACCAGAATTCTGTTTCCCCAAAGAGGCGGGCGGCCGTCAAGTTCAGCAGGGTCAAGGCTCCTAGGAAAATCAGCTCAACCAGCCAAAGAGGTGCGTGCGGGAACCAGTACTGGAAGTAGGTCCCGACCGCTGTAAGTTCAGCCATACAGGCAAAGAGCAGGCCGATCCAGTAGGACCAGCCGGCGAAGTTGCCGGCTGCTGGCCCCAGGTATTTAGTAATAAATGAAACGAAGGTATGGTGGTTGGGGTCTGAGTAAAACATTTCTCCCAATGCCCGCAGCATAAAGAAGAAAAAGACCCCCATGAATGCATAAATCAAAATGACTGACGGTCCGGTGGCCGAGATCGTGCTGCCGGCCCCTAAGAAGAGACCAGTCCCGATCGTGCCCCCGATGGCAATCATCTGTACGTGCCGGTTCGATAAGGACCGGAGCGTTCCGTCCGCGTTTTCGTGTTTTTTCGCCATCTGTCCTCCTAAATAATTAAAGCAACATTAACTTAAACTTCCCACATCAAAAAAACTATGAAGCCTTGAAAACTCAATAGTTTAGCCAGTAAATATTCAATTAAGCTGCTAGTGATGGCGATATAGC
>SFHY01000094.1 GCA_004556255.1 Lactobacillus delbrueckii | reverse complement strand
CATCTAGCATTTCTTTAGTGTAGCGACGTTGATTGGAGGCAGTTCTAAGCGGAGTAATCAGTCCCTCAGCTTCCCAATTGCGGAGAGTTGACTTGGCAACATTAAGATATTCAGCTGCTTTTGATATGGACATGTATTCGCTCATTATTTCTTCCTTCCAATCTTTTGACACCGGCATTGTATCATGAGTTGGCAAGAAATAACACTATTTAGCATTGGATAAAATGAATACTTTTTAGCAGTCACACCCTTTCTATGTACATTCCTTATTCCCTCTGCCGCAGCCGCTTTTCTACCAAAGCCAGCAGGTCAGCCTTTTTAAGGCTTGGCAAGTCCCGGTAAGAGTTAGTTGGCAGCTGCTGGTCAAAGTAGAAGATATCCTTGTAGTCGCTATAAGCCAGGCCGGTATTGTTGCCTTGCCGGAAAGGATTCAAGGCAATCTGCCCGCTCAAAATCTCGCTGGCCGCGTCCTCAATCAAGGCTTCGACGTATTCCAGCAGCTCCCGCATCTCATCTTGGCTGAAGAAGTTGTCTTTTTTGCCAAAAGTGCCGCTCTTGTTCAGCTTAAGGCCCCGGTAGACCGGACTGGATGACTTTTTCTCAAGGACTTTGTCGACTTCCTGGTACCAGGCTGGCTCACTGACAAAGACCCCGGACAATTTCAACTTGTCTTCCCCGCCCAAAAGGTTCTCTTTCAGCTGCAGCTTGCTGTCAAACAAGGCCCCGGTTGATGAGGAGGAGTTGACGGAATTCAGCTTCCGGGTGACATATTGGTAAAAGGCCCCCAAGAGGTCAAACTGCCGCCCGCCGGCCAGGAGGTCCCGGTTCTTCTCCAGAACGTCCAAATAGGCGATCATCTGCAGGTCCACCCCGCTGGCAAAACGGGCCAGGTTGAAGCTGTGGTCGGAAGACTTGTAGTCGATCAGCTGGCCCAGAACGTGCTGGTCCCCGTTAAAGAGGTCGACCCGGTCGATCTTGCCCCGGAGGCTGATCTTCCGCTGGCCAGCAAACTTCTTCAAAGGCAAGACCAGGCCGGCCAGCTTTTCAGCCGGGCCAAAGGCCAGTTCCCCGTAAGTAGCCCGCATCTTGTTTTCCTGCTGCTTGCGCCGGTAGCTTTGGGCTACCTTACTGGTCGTCTTGTCAAAGGCCTTGAAAAGATATTCATTGAAAGGATCACGCAAGAACTGCTGGTAGAGGGGTTCTTGCAGGATCTCGCTTCTGACCTGCTTGAGCAAAAGTTCCAGGTCCAGCTCGCTGAGCTTGTCAATTTCGATATTTTTCTTCTGCATTTCCTTGAGCAAGAGCTCAAAGGTCCGGTGGAAATAGTTGCCGGACTGGATGGCATTCAGCTCGTTTTCTGCCCGGGGCCGCAGGCGCAGACCATAGTTAAGGAAGTATTCAAAGGAATTCTGGTAGTAGCTTTCCAGCTGGGAGACTGAAGACAACAGGTCTTTGCCGTACAGGCGCTCAGCCAGGTCTTCTGAGATGTCTTGCGGATTGTTGTCGTAAGCCAGCCCTTCCGCGATTTCTTCTGCCTTTTCTCCCTCATACTGCCGGCTGAGTTTGACCAGCTTGGCCACCAGCGGGCTTTGGGCAGAATTTTCCTTAGCGTAGGCCAGGTAGCCTAAGCTGGCCCTTGGACTGGTCAAAAAGAGCAAAAGCTGGCGGGCAAATTCGGTCCGGTCTTTTTCAGCGGTATCTGGCAGGTCCCTTTGCCGGTATTCCCGGCCGTCAACTATCTTCAGCAGGCGCTTGTAATAAATGGATGGATCCAGCAGGTCATTATTGGAATTGATTACCGGATAGGAAATGTAGACCCGGTCAGAGGCCAGGGCCAGGGCATTGCCGAATTGGTACTCCTGGTCCAGGTTGCGCAGCTGCTGGCTGTCTTCCAGGTATGCCTCCTGGTCAAAAAAGTCTGCCAGGCTGGCCAGGTTTTCCGTGGTCAAAAAGTTAGGCTGGTCGCTGATTTGCGGGAGGCTGCCATTAGCGGCCCCGATGATGAAGACCTGCTTGTAGCCGCTGGTTTGCACCATCCCGTATTCTGATAAAGTAACCGCGTCCAGGCTGGCCGGGATCGTCGCGAAATTGGCCTGGGAAAAGGCCGCCGTCAGCATCTTGAAGAAGTCAGCCCAGGCAAAGTTTTCCGGGTTGACCAAGAGGTAGTCTTTCAAAAGAGACAAAAGCAGATTCCAGCACTGCTCCGGCTGTTGGGCCTGCTGCAGGTCTCCCTCCTCGCTGGCCTTTAAGCGCCAAGCTTCCAGGCGGGCACTGACCCTGTTTTTGACCAAGAAGTCAAAGAAGAGTTTAACAGCGGTCATGCTGTCTTTTTCACTCTTCAGCTGGCGGGCAAGACGGGAGATCTTGCTGACGAAAAAGTCCCGCAGCTTGTCCAAACGGTCCAGCCGCTTTTGATACTGTTCTTGGTCCAAGGCAATCACCTGGGCCTTGGTAAAGTCCTTGAGGGGCTTTTGCCAAAGGCTGTACTTGATTCCGTGGGCCAGGGCAAAGTTTTCCAGCTGGTCGACGTCACGTAAATACGCGGCTTCCCCGGCTTCTGCATCCCCTTCAAAATACCAGTCAGGGATCAAGAGGCGGGTCTTCATGATGCTCAAAAGAGCCGGCGTGTCTCCTGCCTGCTGGAGAAGCTTGCCCAAATTCTCCAGTAAAATCACCAGGGGGTGGTACTTCATTTGCTGCTGCAGGTCGTCAAAGAAGGGAATCTGGTTTTGCCGCAAAATCGGGGCCAGGTAAGTTTCATACTCCTGCAAATTCGGGGCCAGGACCAAAAAGTCACGGTACTGGCAGCCCTTTAAAGCTACCTGGTCATAGATGGTCCGGGCCACGAAATATGCTTCAGCGTAGCGGGAATCCGCCTTGACCAGTTGAAGATTCTTCAAGTCTGGCACGCTTTCTCCCTGCCAGGCCTGGTTCAAGTCCCTGGCCGGACTGGCTGGCCTGGCTATTTTTTCACTTTCCCAGGCAAAGTCATGGGCGGAAAAGTAGCCGGTCAAGTCCCGGATCGTCTTTTGAACCACGTAGTCGTATTCACCTGCCACGGGTTCAAGCAGGCTGCCATCAGCCGTCTTGAAGGCAAAAGTCATGTCACTGGCAAAAGCCGCCAGCAGTTGCATGGTCATTTTTTCCTGAATGGAAAAATGGGAGAAATCAGTCACGTAGAAGCTGGCCTGGCTGACCAGGTCCGGCCGGCTGGCCAAAAGCTGGTTCAGCTGGATGTTTAATTCATCCTTGGTGGCGAAGTGCTTTTCACTGACGATTTCTAAAAAGTCCTGGTAGATCAAGTCCAGGTCGTGCAGCTTGTCCCTGGTCTCATTATCCAGGTCCAAGGCCACTGCCGGATCAGCTGCCCGCTCCAAAAGATTGCCCAGGTCCAGCTGGCCGGTATGAACCTGCAGGATCGTGCTGTAGACCTGCTTGATCATGCCGGAATTGGCGTGGGAATTTTTGAAAAGCAGCAGTTCATCCCTGCGCTTGTCGATGATCTGCTCCAAAATCATGGTCGCGGCCGCGTCATCCAGGCTTTCAGGCATGAGCAGGTCGGCCTTTTTAAAGAAAAACCAAGCCAGACGGGAGAAGGACAGGACGTGCAGGTTCTTGACGCTGGTCTCTTCCCGCCCTTGAAGTTGGGCGACTTTGCCTATTGCGGCAACTTCTGTGTTAAACTTGATATGGTTTGGAACAATAATAAAGGTATCTTTGCCGGGCTGGGCCAGATAATTGCGGGCAGCCCGGCCGATAATCTCAGTTTGCAGGGGATCGGACTGTCTGCCGGTTATAATTTTGATCATTGCTTCCACTCCTTTGTTGACTGATCGGTCAATCTAAATTTTATCAATCTCTTTCCTTTTTGGGAACTGATTGCCATTGATTCTAAGCAAACGTTAACCGAACTAACAAATTGATTTTTTGAGGTGATTCTTTTTGCAGACTTCATGTACTGCTCATGGAAAAGTAATTTTAATCGGCGAGCATTCCGTTGTTTACGGCTATGACGCCCTGGCTATGCCAATTCAGGCCTTGCACATCAAGACGACCGTCAGTGATTATGCCGGCCCGGTCTGGATGGACACCAAGCTCTACCAGGGTCCTTTTTTTGACGCGCCTGCTGACTATAACGGCCTTAAGTATGTCGTCAAGGAGCTTTTGGCCAGAAGCGGGGCCAGAAGCGGGAAAAATCCCCAGATCAAGCTTACCTACACCGGGGAAATTCCCATGGAGCGCGGACTTGGCTCCTCAGCTACCGTCGCTTACGGTACTACCGTAGCCTTGAGCCAATACCTGGGTTTGCAGTTAAGTGCAAGTGAAGTTATGGCCATCACCAACCAGGCAGAAACGATCAACCACGGCAAGGCTTCCGGCCTGGACGCGGCCACGGTCAATTCCGATTACCTGGTCTTTTTTAATAAGCAAAAGGGCGTAAAAAAGCTCTCCTCAAAATTAGGGGCCAGCCTCTTGATCATGGACACGGGCGATTTGGGCAATACCAGAGAAGCCGTCACTATGGTCGCGAAGCTTTTAAATGAGTCACCTAACGCGCAAGTCAGAATGCGCAAGCTGGGACAACTGGCTGACGAAGTCAAAGCTGCCTGGCTTGAGCAAGACCCGGAAAGCGTTGGTAAATTCTTCAATGAGGCCCAGGAGCTTTTAGCTTCCTTTAACTTGTCGACGGCCAAGATCGACCGGATCTGCCAGATTGCTGATAAAGGCGGGGCTTTAGGCTGCAAGCTGTCCGGCGGCGGCCTGGGCGGAATCGTCATCGCCCTTTGCAAGGATGCCGTTTCCTGCGAAGAGATTGCCCAGGCTTGCCAGGCAGAAATCAGTAACTACTGGATTGAAGAGATTTAATTTTTGCCCAAAAATTATTAAAAACAGAATTACACAGTAAAGGAATGTGAAACAGATGAGTAAAACTGCCCGCGCCCATACCAATATTGCCTTGATCAAGTACTGGGGCAAGAAGGACGCCAAATTGCGCCTGCCGCTCATGTCCAGCCTGTCCATGACCCTGGATGCCTTTTACAGCGACACCAAAATCTCAGACAGTGAGCAAATGTCTTTTAAATTAAACGGCCAAGCCCTTTCCGGTCCGGCTGCTGACCGCGTTTCCGCCTACCTCCGGGCCATGCAGGACCGCTTCGGGCTTAAAGGAAATTTGGCAGTTGAATCGGTCAACCAGGTGCCGACCGCGGCCGGACTGGCCTCTTCCAGTTCTGCCTTCGCCGCCATGGCAGCGGCTTTTGCCGACCACTACCAGTTAGGCGTTGACCGGCGGGAACTGTCCAGAATGGCCCGGATGGGATCTGGCTCAGCCTCAAGATCTGTTTTTGGCGGTTTTTCCGTCTGGAAAAAAGGCGATAGCGACCAGACTTCTTACGCCTACCCGCTGGACGAAAAGCCGGACATGGACCTGCGCCTTTTAGCTGTTGAAATCAACGACCAGGAAAAGAAGGTTTCTTCAACCAAGGGTATGGAAATGAGCAAGAGCTCACCCTTCTACCAGGTCTGGCTGGACAGAAACGACCGTGAAATCAAGGAGATGGAAAAAGCAATTAAGCAGGCTGACTTTACAAAATTAGGTTCACTAGCTGAATTAAATGCCAGTGAGATGCATGCTTTAACCTTCACCGCTGTCCCCGGATTTACCTATTTTGAGCCGAATACCATCAAGGCCATCAAGCTGGTCCAGGAGCTCCGCCAGCAAGGGCTGGAATGCTAC
>SFHY01000093.1 GCA_004556255.1 Lactobacillus delbrueckii | reverse complement strand
CGGCTTCTTTCAGTTTGCGGGCCCCAGAGAGCTTCCTTAGGAATCTTAACTTCACCGATCGTATCTGATTCAATACGGTATTCTTGTTCTGCCATCTTACAAATCTCCTTACAAAAAACTTTTACAAAAATCTTGCTTAACTAATTGCATTATATAACGGCTTTTTTGAATTTTGTTAAAAATAACACAGCTTTTTGCTGTTTTTTAAAGAATTTCAAGGACTGTCTATTTTTTGAAATTTGGTGAATTTTTTAGCAAATTTGTTAAAGTGTAAAGGTTTTCAGAAAGAGGTAAGCGGTTGCCAGAAGATTTTCGCAATTTATTTTGTCGTAGTAAAAATTTTTTGGCCTGTTTTTTACAGAGAGTTAATGAAAAATGTAACTTGTGAAATGTTCATTTGCTAAAAACGGCTTAGGCAGTTTTCCTTTATATTAATGCGCTTTCACAGAGATTACGGAGAATGCGCAAAATGAGCATAGCTGAAAAAAGAGGGATTTTTTGGCAGTTGCATCCCCGGCACAAACACAAAGATGCAAGTAAGAAAAAGAGCTCCAGAAGTTGTCAAATGCTTCTGAAGCTCTTTGTTTATGGACTGATTTTCACCAAATCAGGACTTACTTTTCTTGCTTTCTTTTCTTAAAGCTGAAGCCAAAGAGAGAAACTCCGGCCAGCAGAGAAAGGATACCTGCCAAGAAGCCAGTCTTAGCGTCCTTCTCACCGGTTTGCGGGAGCTGAGCCGCAGTAGCTGGTGCCTTGGCTGCCGGCGTGGTGTTAGCTGACTTAGTTACGGCAGCTGGAGTCTTAGCAGCAGACTTAGTTGCAGGCTCTTCGTCCGTGTTAACTACAGTCACAACGTCACCGCCGTCAGTATCTTCTTCCGTATCAGCTGGTTCATCAGTATTTTCCTCAGCAGTTGGTTCTGTAGAAGGCTCTTCGGACGGCTCGGTAGTCGGTTCTGTCGTTGGCTCAGTAGACGGTTCCGTACTTGGCTCTGTTGATGGTTCAGTACTTGGTTTAGTAGTTGGATCCGTTGACGGTTCTGTACTTGGCTGAGTCGGTTCTTCTGTTGGCTTAGTCGGCTCCGTTGGAGTTGTTGGTTCAGTCGGCTTGGTCGGTTCCGTTGGAGTCGTTGGTTCCATCGGCTTTGTTGGCTCTGTTGGAGTCGTTGGTTCCGTTGGCTCTGTCGGTTTGCTTGGCTCGGTTGGTGTCGTCGGTTCCGTTGGAGTCGTTGGCTCAGTCGGTTGCGTCGGCTCTGTTGGACTCGTCGGTTCCGTCGGCTTTGTTGGCTCCGTTGGAGTCGTCGGTTCTGTCGGCTTTGTCGGCTCTGTTGGGGTCGTTGGCTCTGTCGGCTTTGTTGGCTCCGTTGGAGTCGTCGGTTCTGTCGGCTTTGTTGGCTTCGTTGGAGTCGTCGGTTCTGTCGGCTTTGTCGGCTCTGTTGGAGTCGTTGGGTCCGTCGGTTTGCTTGGCTCCGTCGGAGTCGTCGGCTGTGTTGCTTCCAAGGCAGCCAGGCGGGCCTTTGCCAGGTTCAAAGCGTGCAGAGTTGCGGCCGATTTTGCCGTAGCAGTGGCCAATGCTTCCTTCTTTTCCGCCAAATCAGCTTCCGCCGCGGTCAAAGCAGCTTGCGCGCTTGCCGCGCTTGCCTTTGCGGCTTCCAAAGCCTGGTCTTCCTTTTCCGTGGACGTTGACAGCTTGGCACTTTCTTCTGCCTTAAGAGCAAGTTCACTGACTTGAGCATCAGCAGTTGCCTTTGCTTTTGCAGCCGCAGCTTCAGCAGTTTCTGCTTGAGCCTTTGCCGTCTGCAAGTCCGCCAGTTTCTGTTTAGCAGTTTCCAATTCAGATTCAGCCTTTTGACTGGCCACGTTAGCCGCAGCTACTTCTGCACTTGCTGCTTCTACCGCGACATTTGCGTCAGCTGCAGCTTTTTCTGCATCCCCGACTGCCGTTTCAGCCGCGGCAACACTAGCTTGCGCGCTTTGCAGCTTCTTTGCGCTCTCTTCAACATCTGCCTTAGCGGCTGCCAGCTTGGCGGTCAAATCCGCTACCTTGCTCTCTGCTGCCCGCAAGGCTTCCGCCGTGCTCTTTACTGCTGCTTCTGCCGTGCTTGCCGCTGCAGTCTTTTCCTTTAAAGCAGCCTGCTTTTCCGTCAAAGCGGCCTGAGCACTGGTCAACGCCGTTTGTGCCATTGCTGTTTCTGCCTTGGCTGCGTTCAAAGCAGTCTCTGCCTTAGTCGCCAGATCTTGCGCCTTGGTCAAAGCTTCTGCCTTAGCTGCCGTCTTTTCCTGGGCAGCAGTGTAGGCTTCTTGGGCCTTCTTTACAGCTTCATCTGCCGCGGCCACTTTATCCTTTGCCGCCCGCAGATCATTTTCAGCCGTCTCTAACTTGCTAGTCGCGGTAGCAAAATAAGTCTTTTCCGGTTCCAAGTAAAGGTACTGGTATTGATCCCGCGCGCTTTCTTTCTTAGACAGCTCAGTCATCGCGTCAATTACCTTCTGCCGGTCCCCTGTCCCTAATGCTGGAACCTCATATTCGGTTGAAGAGTCATTGGTGAAGCTGACTGAGTTAAAGTGGATCTGCAAGAAGTGGTCAATCGACACGCCCAAGTATTCCGTTCTGGCTGGGTTGGCAAAAAGGAAGGCCTTCATGTGCCCCCAATTTGACCCGGAGTCGTCAACCAGGCAGCCCAAGATTGATTCATAGATTGCCTGCTTGAGCTTGTTCATGCCGATCGTGCCCGTGTAGGCCTGGCCGTTTTGGACCGCGTTTCTGACTGCCGTGTATTCAGCAAGATCCTTGGCCTTTTCATCTTGCGTGTAATTCAACCAGACAAAGCCGTTGGTCGCGTTTTCTGTTTCACTGTTGCTGTAGATGCCGCGGCTGCTGTAGTCCATTGCAACTCTGTTTAAGGCCAGTACGTCGTGACCTCTCGCTCCCAGCCGCCATTGGTCAGCGTCATATTCTTTTGCTACGTCACTGGAATATTGCACTGAATTCTGGCTGACCTTGTAAGCCTTCCGGCCATTGGCCTCGCGCAGCGGATTAATCAAGGAAGCCGCGTACAAAGTCAGTTCCTTAGCGTCATCCGCGTTCATCACCTGGCCGGCGACAAATTCCACCTTCCGGCCTTCATCAGCGGCCGCGGAAATGTAGCGGTTGTTGTAGGTAAAGCCTGGCAGGCCCTTTTGCCCAACTTCATACAGCTTCTGGGCGGCTGCCGCCTTGCTATTTTCGTCGGCAACATAGTATTCCTGTGCCGCCTCTAAAAAGCCGTCTGGCAAAACAATCTTGTTAACGTCGCCTTCTGCCGTCTTTGTGGCCTGGAGATTGGCTTCCGCGTCAGTTACAGCTTTTTGGTAAGTATTCTCAAAAGTATTCTGCCGCGTTTCAGTCTCCCGCTTGTGGTAGTTATAGGCAAGTTTCGCGGTCTTGACCTTATTCTCTAAGTCCGGAAGCTCGCCGCTGTATAAAACTTCAGTTGCCACCTCAGTGTCTACGGCAGACTTAGCCTTGGCTTCATCATTAACCGCCGCGGTCTTCTCGGCTTCTGCTGTAGTCCTAACGGTTTGCGCATCATCGTAAACCTTTTTCGCTGCTTCCTGGCCAGCAGTCTTTTGATCAGCGTTGGCCTTGGCTGAATCATAGACAGTTTGAGCCTGGTCAGCCGCGCTTTGGGCTTCTTCTGCTGCCGCCTTGTCCGTTTCCTGGGCCTTTACCGCATCATCATTGGCCTTTTTAGCCGTGCTTGCTTCATCGCTGGCGCTTTGCAAATCTTGCTCGTTCTTCGCTACGGCAGTATTTGCTGAGTTTGCTTGGTCAGTAGCTTGGGCTAAGCTGTCTTGCGCATTTTTTAGGTCAGAAGCTGCCTGGTCTTTAGCCACGGACTTTTGCCCCGCCTGGCTTTTGGCCGTTTCTTGGGCTTGAGCAGCGGAAGCTGCCTGCTCTTTGGCTTGCTTTGCTGTCTCTTCCTTTTGGCTGACCTCTTTTTCCTGCTCGCTGGCTGCTTGACTGGCAGCTGCTGAATTATTCCGCGCGTCCTGGAGGGCTTGCCCTGCCTTAGTTTGCGCTTCTTTTGCCTGGTCTAAATTGGCTTGATCAGCTGCTTGAGTGGCCTTGTTTGCCTCCGCGTTTTTAGCAGCTTCAACTTGCGCGTCTTGGGCCGCGGTCAAATAAGCTTGAGCAGCTTCATTGGCCTTTTGGGCTTCATTGACTGCACTTTCCTGGTCAGCAACCGCGCTTTGCGCCTGGCTGGCCGCCTGCTGAGCTTGCGTGTTTTCCGCTTCAGCCGTCTTAACGTTCTCTTGGGCCGTCTTCAAGTCATCCTGGCTGGAACTAGCCTGCACGTCATTAGTGGCTGCGCTGACTGGCTGAGGCAAATTTGCCGCGCCCAGGCTGACTGCCCCAATACCTGCAGCCGCAACTGCCGCCATCTGCTTGATCCGGGTCTCGCTTCTTGCTTTCATGTTTTTTCCCCTTTTCACTCTTAAATAGTAAAATCACATATATATTTATAATTATAAAGGATAGAGATATCCCCAGGAAAGCGGGAAGCACCAGGAAAATAAAGATTATTTTATCTATTAAAAAATAAAAATATCATCAAAATGCAATAAAACTGGTAAATTATTTTCGCCCAAAGGATCGGTAATTAGCCTATAATTTTAGTTAAACCGTCTGAAAAAAGAGCCTTTGCAAGCCAACTTGTGCTAGGCTTGTGAATGCGAAAGGAAGATTTATATGGCAAGAATGTCGCGCAGACAGTACCAAGAAAGACAAGAACAAACCGCGCAAAAGCAGACGCGGCAGACAAACCCTAACTTCGTTCCCCGCCTGGACACTGAAGGGGCGTCAAGAAGCGAGCAGAAGGTCCGGCTCAACTTCTGGCAGATCTTCGCTGACCGCCCTTACGTCACGGTAATCATGATCGGCCTGGCCCTTTTCTGCATCCTGGCCAAGTGGTGGATCGGCCTAGCCATCATCATCGTCTTGACCATCGCCGGCATCTTCGTGATTGGCCGCTCTCACCACCCCAACCGGGTCCTCAGTCTGGAATTCAAGCTCAAGGCCTCCCGCAAGCTGAGCATGATCAAGGCCCTGCAGCTTTTGGGGTCAACCATCATGTTCCTGGCCGCCTACATGCGGCAGATCGTCAACGTTGACTTCTCCAGCGCCGGGGCAACTGACAGCCTGACGGTCATCCAGAACATGCTCTCCAGCCAGGGGACTTTCGGCCAGCAAGGGTCCTACTTCTTGAACCTCTTCAACCAGCTGACTGGGGGATCACTTTGGGGGACCTACCGCTACGCCACCAACAGCTCGCAGATGATGAACTCCACGGCCGGCACCATGATCATCCTCTGGATCTTCCTTTTGATGATCGCCCCGGCCTTCTGCGTTTTGTCCCAGTTCTTCAGAGAGCCTTACTCACGGCATGTGATGACAGTGGCCTCCTTGATCGCCACCATCTCCTTTGCCTTGACGCCAACTTTGATGAACCACTGGGTCATCTCATACGCCGTAGAAAACCAGATGAGCCAGGCGGCAGCGGAAAACGCCGTCCAAGTCGGTGGTATGGTCTACCCGGCCATCATCTCCGCCGTCTTCGTCTTTATCCTGGCTATCTACCGGGAAATCAAACGAGATGAATTTGAATAGCAATGAAAAAAAGCTTCAGGTTTACTGAAGCTTTTTCGTTTGATTAAAAAGTGTGCGCAAACTCGTGTCTTTAGACATGAGTCAAGCACGCAAAAACGCCCCATTGTGATGTGACCCCAAAAATTGGGACAAATTAGTATTATGATGTGACCCCAAAAATTGGGACAAATTAGTATTACGCCGTTAAAGTTGTTAAAACATGATTCCGATATTCAATCGGGGTCATGTTTTTTCGTCCTGTTTTGATTCGTACGTTGTTGTAGTAATCGATATATTTGTGAATAGCTTGTTCAAGCTCATCTAGGTCCTTGTATTTATGTTCTTGACCGTAGAACATCTCCCGCTTAAGAATGCCGAAGAAGCCTTCCATTAAGCCGTCGTCTAGAGAGTTGCCTAGCCTGGACATACTCTGATCGATCCCTCTGTTAGCCAGAGCGGCTTGATATGCATGGTGCTGATATTGCCAGCCACGGTCTGAGTGGAAAATAAGCCCATTAAGAGCCGGATGTTTCTCAAATGCATCATCTAGCATGGTCATCACTTGCTTAAGGTCTGGGTGCCTAGAAATGTTGTAGGAGATGATTTCTTGGGTACAACCATCGATAATTGGAGAGAGGTAGAGCTTTTGATCTTTAAGATGGAATTCTGTCACGTCGGTAAACCAATGTCTGTCGGGAATAATTGCGTAGAAATTGCGCTTGATTAAGTCTGGCTTGATCTTGCCTTGAACGCCGTAATAGCTGCTATATTTGCGTTTCTTGCGGATTGAGATAGCGAATAAGCCCATCTTTTGCATGAGCCTCTGCACCTTCTTATGATTGATCTCATAGCCTTCACGGCGAAGCTGTCCATAGATTCGCCGGTACCCATAGCGCTGGCTGTGTTCATGATAGATCTCTTTGATTCTATCCATCAGCTTCCGGTTACCAGAATCCTTATCTGGCTTATGGGTCTGATAGTAGTAGTTACTTCTTGAGATATGAGGCAATCCAGGATTGGCATTGATAACGTCGATGATGTACTTAACGCTAAGCCGTAACTCTTGCCTTAATTCAGTGATTGCACGAGCTAATTCTTCTTTTCTTGGCTCTTCCGTTCTTGAATTAAGGCCTCCAATTTTTTTATGTATGCAAGCTCGACTGTAAGCCTCTTTACCTGCTCTTCCAGCTCTTTGATCCGTTGTTTGTCCTTGCTTTTTGGCATTCTTGGGTGGTCTACCTTTCTTCTTGGTAATGACAGTATACCCGTTTTCTTTGAAAGAGCGAAGCCAATTAGCAAGAATTCCTTGATTCGTAAGCCCTAAGTCTAAGGAAACCTGCCTAAGAGCTTCACCACCTAGCAGAACTCTATCAATGGCAGCAAGCTTGAAATCAGCAGTATATTTCTGTTGAGGGCGATCCAAAATGTCTTCGCCATGCTTTTGGATCAAGTCTACCAAATATTGGATTCCTCCACGCTCCATCCCATACTTTCGGCTGAGGTAGGTGCCTCTTCTATGATCGTCTACCCATTCGTGGTAGATAGCGAGTTTGATTTCTTTAGTGTATTTAGTCATGAAAATAACCCCCGAAATTAGTGTCCTAATTTCGGGGGTCATATCAGAGAAGGCGGTCTTTTTTATATACTAGGCTAAAACATGTTTAATGAAAGCATCCAGTTCCTTTAAAACAGCTGGAGAGGTGAATTCTCCGCCGCCGTGGTCAGCACCCTTGATTAAGATATAGGAGACTTCTTTGCCGCATTCTTTCAGCTTCAAATAGAGGTCAGTGCTGCCGGCGGTGTTAACTGTCCGGTCCTTTGTGCCGTGAATGATCAAAACTGGCGGAATAGCGGTGTCCTCGCTGATATTGCATTCAACCGACAATTTCCGCCGCAGGTCAGAATTCTCTCTTAAGTCAACATGGCCCATTTCCATCCCTTCAGGGCTGTCAGCCTGCAAGTGGTTGATGGTTGTCGGATTGCTGTCTTCACGCATGACGGAGACAGAGCCGTAAAAGTCGACCACGCCACTTACTTTGGCGTTAACATCTGGGTAGAGATTGTCTTCACCTTCCGGGAGAAAGCTGGCGTAAACGGCAGTGTGACCGCCAGAAGAATTGCCCGCTAAAATAACCCGCTTTGGGTCGCCCTGGTATTCGGGCCCGTGCAGCTTCATGAAGCGGACGGCGTTTTGGGCATCAAGAATCGGCTTCGGGAAGGAAGCCACGTCGCTGCCCCGGTATTCAACAACCGCAACAACATAGCCAAGAGCGGCAATTTTTGCCATCTGGGGCAGGTCGCGGTAAACATCTTGTTTCATCCAGGCTGAGCCTTGGACGTAAACAAAGATCGGGTAAGACAAGTCATCCGGATGATTCCGCGTAGATGGCTCCAAGATCTGCAAGGTCAGTTTCTGTTCGCCATAATCTGCGTATTCAACGTTTGGGTGGTAAAGGACCCTGACTTCATCGCCGGTACTGTCGATACATTTTACGTCTGGCAAGTCCGTTTGGTATTCTGGAAAATCCGGATAAGACCATTTCTTAATTTCCATAATTTTTTCTCCTTTTCACATGTTAATTACATTGTATGGTAGGAAAAAAGATTATTCCAGCTAAAAAGTCAGCGTTTTCAATAGAAAACACAATACGCCAAAAACACCGGCAGAGAGTAAACTGCCGGTGTTTTCGCCTTTGTAAATTCATAAAAATTACAGGTTAACGATGTTTCTTGGCCGGCCGCCCTTGGCGATGGTCAATTGGTCGCTCAAGCAGATCTGCACCATGTTGCGGATGGAAGTTTCCGTGTAGAAGGCTGAGTGCGGAGTGATGACGACGTTTGGCATCTTGGCCAGGGTCTTGTAGTCTTCTGGGATTTCGCTGTCCGTAAGGCCCGTGTGGCCGAAGTAGCTGGATTCCCCAGCCAAGGTATCCAGGCCGGCACCAGCGATTTCGCCATCTTGCAAGGCTTTGATCAAGGCTTCAGTGTCGACTAATTCGCCCCGGGCACAGTTGATCAAGTAGGCAGACTTCTTCATTTCCTTCAGCTGCTTTTCCCCGATCATGTTTTCCGTTGATGGGAAGAGGGGAGTGTGGAGGGAGACGATGTCAGCTTCTTTCAAAACCGTGTCAAAGTCGGTGTAGGTCAAAAATGGTTCAAATTCTGAGTTGTAAGCCACGTCATAGGCGATGACCTTGGCCCCCATGGCTGAGAAGATTTCCGCCACGGCGCTGCCGATATGGCCGACCCCGATCAAGCCGACAGTCAAGTTGTAGATTTCATTGCTGATCAAGTTGCTTGGCCAGGTAAAGTCATGGTCATGGTCCATCAGGTAGCGGAATTCCCCGATCTTGCGCAGGAGGTACATGGCCTGGGTAACCGTCATTTCAGCGATCGCCCGCGGGGAGTAGACCGGGACGTTGGTGACCAGCAAGTTATATTTCTTGGTCCAGTCAAAGTTAATGGTGTTGAAGCCAACGATTCTGAGGCCGATGCACTTGACCCCGTATTCATTCAATTTTTGGTAAACAACTTCTTCATCAACCGGGCCAAGCGGCTTGAGGGAAACGCTGCTGCAGCCTTCTGCCAGGTTAACAGTCGCGCTGGTCAAGGCCTGGTCGGTCGTCTTGATTTCGACATCGTTTTTCTTGGCCCAGTCTTCAATGTAAGGTACTTCAATCGGGCTGACATTATACATGGTAATTTTAGTCATAAAAAACTCCTTTGTTACTTCAACTTTTGCTTGTTGCCATCATCTATTTTACCGCAAATGCTGGTCAAACCAGGCAGTAATTTCTTTTAAGCGCCGGATCCGGTGTTTTGGCTGCCCGCTTCTGGAGAGCTCGTGGTTTTCGCCTTTAAAGAGGCACATTCTGCTTTCCACCCCGTAGTAGAGCAGGGCCCGGAACATCTGCATCCCTTCCGGCAAAGGGCATCTGTAATCTTCCAAAGAGTGGATGAACAAGGTCGGCGTGGTCACGTTTTTGGCATATTTCAAAGGAGACTGCTGCCAGGCGTAGTCCAGCTTCTCATCCAGATTCTTAGCGTCAATGGAGTAAAGGTCATCCCAAGGACCCACGTCAGACATAAAGGCGTCGCTCAGCCAATTAGACATGGACCGCTGGCTGGCGGCAGCCTTGAAGCGGTTGGTATGGCCGATCACCCAGTTGGTCATGTAGCCGCCGTAAGAACCGCCAGTGATGCCCAGGCGACCGGCGTCAATTTGCGGGATTTGCGCCAAAACGGCATCCGTGAACTTCATCAAATCCTCGTAATCTTCCCGGCCCCAGTGTCCCCGCATGTTGGCGTAGTCGTTGCCCTGGCCGTCAGAGCCGTAGATGTTGGCAAAGAAGACAAAGTAGCCCTGGCTTGCCCAGACCTGCATTTCGTGGAAGAAAGGCGTTCCGTAGACAGTTTTTGGCCCGCCGTGAACATCAAGGATGGCCGGGTATTTTTGCTTTTCATCAAAATCTTTCGGGTAAAGGACCCAGCCGTGCTGAGTATTGCCGGCATAGTCCTGGTAGTCAACTTGAACGGCAGAAGCAACATAGCGGCCCTTTAAGGCATCTTCGTTATAGCTAGAGTGCTTGGTCAGCTGGCCGTCCTTGTAGCTGTACAGCTGCTGGGTCTCGTTGGTATTTGGACCAGTAAACCAGCAAGTGCCGTCACTGGTAAAGTCGAAGAATTCGATGGAAGGAAATTCAAAGACAGGAGTAACTTTTTCGCCGTCAAAGCATTCCAATACCGTGTGGTCGACCTTAGTCGTGGTGAAGTAGAGGCGGTCCTCAAAGACCCGGCTGGTCCGCACGTCCAACAGGCAAAGGTCGGTGTCTACGCAGTCGCCCCAGCAGTCTTCCCAAGCCGCGGCCAAAGAAAGAGTTTTGGATTCCAGGTCATACTTGTAAAACTGGGGGTTTTCTTCCGAGCCGTAGCGCTTTTCATCAGTAGCCACCAGGTAGAGCTGGCCCTTTAAGACGCAAATATCAAAAATTGACCACTCTTCTTTTGGCAAAAGCTGATAATATTCCAGGCTGTTTAAGTCCAGCTGGTAGAGGGCGGACTTGCGGGCCTTGGATTGAG
>SFHY01000092.1 GCA_004556255.1 Lactobacillus delbrueckii | reverse complement strand
TGTTCAGTCATAATATCGTGTTCCTCCATATTCAATTGTTAAGAACAGTATATGACTATTGACCGGGGGTTGATAGATACCTCGCTATTGGGTGCTTACGAATGAATTAAGACACAAAAAGAGCGCGCCCAATGGACGCGCTCTTTTATTATTCTAATCCGGCGAGCTGGAGATTTTTGACAAAGGGGAGCTTTTTCAAATCACCTAAAAGGGTGTTGAGGTCACCCTCAAGGCCGGCCAGGTTCAAGGACATCAAGACGCTGGCGTGGCTGGCCAAAGGAATGGCCTGGGAAATGGTCAAAACCGAGGCCCGGTGGTCGGTAACGCAGGTTAAAACGGCTGACAGGGCCCCGGGCTGGTCAGCTAAAAGCAGGGACAAGACCGCCTGCTGGCCCCTTGAAGGGTCCTTGGCTCTAAAAACATAGTCTTTATAGCGGTAATAAGTGTTGCGGGAGATGCCGACCCGCTCAGTCGCCTCGGTGACGGTGGCTGCTTCCCGGCTGTCTAGCATTTCCCGGGCCTCCAGGACCTTCTCCAGATAGTCGGGCAGGATTTTTTTATGAACGTAAAAATAGTCGGCCATGGAAATCCTCCTTTGACATATTGCTTTAATTTTTGTTTAATAATAAGTAACTTTTCCCTTGTCATACCTTGCGGATAATGATACTATGTTTTTAATTCAAAAACAAGTGCCCCTAGATTAGAAACAACGGAGGCGGGTATGCAAATTGCGATCTTAGGCCGCGGCGTGGTCGGCGGCGGCATTGTCAAGCTGATTGAAGAAGCTGAAACTCCGCTTTTGCGGAAGATAAAAATTAAGAACATCCTGGTGCACAGAGATGAGCAGATCTTAGATGACCGACATATGGTTGACTTTGAGGAAATCGTGAATGATCCGGAAATTTCAGTGGTCTGTGAGTGCATCGGGGGGCTGGAACCGGCCCATAGCTATGTTAAGCGGGCCCTGGAAGCCGGCAAGCACGTGCTGACAGCCAATAAGAAGATGCTGGCGGTCTACGCCGGCGAACTTTTTGCCTTAGCCAGGCAAAAGGGCCTGGTTTTGGCCTATGAGGCCAGCGTAGGAGGCGGCATCCCCTGGATCGACAACATCAAGCATATCCAGCGCCTGGAGCCGGTCACGGCTTTCCAGGGGATTTTTAACGGGACCAGCAACTACATCCTTTCCCAGATGGCAGAAAAAGACCTGGACTTTGCTGCTTGTTTAAAAGAGGCCCAGGAACTGGGCTACGCGGAAAAAGATCCCAGCGATGACATCGACGGCGGAGATGTCTGCTACAAGGTCTGCTTGTCAGCCTTGACTGCTTTTGGCAAAATTGCCGACCCAAGCCAGGTTGACCAGTGGGGGATCCGGCACTTGACCAAGGAAGACTTTGCCTGGGCCAAGGCCAATGGCCGGACCATTAAATTGCTGGGCCGGGGCCGGCAAGCAGGCGAAAAGCTGTCCTTGCAGGTTTTGCCGGTCATGCTGAAAAAGACCAGCCTTTTAGCCGGAGTAGGCCTAAACTTCAACGCCTTGGAAACTGATTCCGCCTCCCTGGGTCCGGCAACTTTTGTCGGCCAGGGGGCCGGGTCCTTGCCAACCGCCCACGCTGCTGTCCAGGACCTCTTGGATTTGGCTGAAGGGAAAAAGGAAATCGCGCAAAACGCTGAGCCGGCCCAGCTGGTTGATGAGGAAGAGCAGACCTTTTACTTGCGGACTGACCGGGCGAACTTTTTCCAGGATGCAGTAGCAGAAAGAATCAGCGAAAAGGCATTTTTGACCAAAAAGATGACTTTGGCGGAAATTTCAAGCCTGGTCAAGGAAAGCGGGAACCCGGCAGCCTTTTTGGCGGGAGTGGCAGATGAGTAAAGCAGTCAAATTCGGCGGCTCTTCGGTCGCCAACAGCGAACAGTTTAAGAAGGTCAAGCAAATCATTTTGGCTGATCCGGACCGCAAGTACGTGGTGACCAGCGCTTGCGGCAAGAGCGGGCAGGAGGACCATAAGGTCACCGACCTCCTCTACCTCTGCGCGGCCCACATTACCTATGACGTCAGCTATGAGTCGATTTTCCAGTCTATCGTGGACAAGTACATGGAAATCAAGCGCAGCTTGGGCCTCAAAATTGACTTGGCCAGGGAATTTGCCAAAATCAAGCAGAACATGGCCCAGAATTTGAACCTGGACTACCTGGTTTCCCGGGGCAAATACTTGACCGGCCTTTGCCTGGCTGAATACCTGGACGCGGACTTTGTTGACGCCAGCCGGGTGATCCGTTTCCATTATGACGGCTCAATTGACCTCGAGAAAAGCCAGGAACTGTTAAAAGCCCAGGTTGACCCGGGCCGGCGGGTAGTGATCCCCGGCTTTTACGGCTCTTTGCCAAATGGGGTGATCAAAGTCATGAGCCGGGGCGGGTCAGACATTACCGGGTCAATCGTGGCCAATGCCTTCAACGTTGACGTCTATGAAAACTGGACTGACGTTTCGGGCTTTTACGTGGCCGATCCGCGCATTATCAAAGATCCTGTCCAGATTCCCCGGATTACCTATTCGGAATTGCGGCAGATGAGCTATATGGGGGCTAATGTCCTGCATGACGACGCGGTTTTCCCCGTCCGGCAGAAAAACATCCCCATCAATGTCCGCAATACCAACCACCCGGAAAATCCCGGTACCATGATCATGAATGACTGCAGCGAGCTTGACCAAAAGGATCCGCCGCATGTCATCACCGGGATTACGGGCAAGCAGGACTTTACGGTCATCACCATGATTAAGTCGCATGTTTCAGCTGAAGCAGGCTTTTTGCGCAAGGTTCTGGCGGTTTTTGAGAAATTCCAGATCTCGATTGAAAGCGTTCCAGTCACGGTCGATACTTTTTCCATTGTGGTCCAGACCAAGAAGATCGAGCGCTGCCTTTATGAGATCGTGGCGGAATTAAAGCAGGACCTGCACCTGGATGATATCCAGGTCGAAAGTCAGCTGGCCATGCTGGCCGTGGTTGGCCGGGCCATGCGGCAAATGCCGGGGATGTCGGGCAAAATTTTGTCAACACTGGGTGACCAGCAGATCAACATCCGCACCATTAACCAGGCCTGCGATGAACAAAGCATTGTCATTGGGGTCAACAACCAGGACCTGGTGCCGGCAATCAAGGCGATTTATCAGCAGTTTATTAGTGAAGAAAGAGTGGAACGATAAATGAAAATTGGTATTTTAGGTGCTACAGGGGCCGTTGGCCGGCAGATGCTGGAATGCATCGAGGAAAGAAAGCTGCCGGTTGAAGAACTGCGCGTTTTTGCTTCCGAGCGCTCCAAGGGTAAAAAGCTGCCCTTTGCCGGCCAGGAATTGACCCTGGAAGTGGTCAGCCAGGAAAGACTGAATGGCCTGGACTACGTTTTGGGGGCAGTTTCTAACAGCCTGTCTAAGGAATACCGGCCCCTGGTTGAAAAGAGCGGGGCAGTCTACATCGACAACAGCTCAGCCTTCCGGCAAGAAGATGGCGTGCCTTTGGTAGTTCCTGAAATCAATGGTCCAGACGCTTTAGACCACCACGGCGTGATTGCCAATCCCAACTGTTCAACCGCCATCACCTTGATGGCTCTGGCTCCAATTGCCAAGTTGTCTCCGATCAAGGCCATCAACGCTTGCACCTACCAGGCCGTTTCCGGCGCCGGCATGGGCGGGATCAGCGAACTGCAGGATGAAGTAACTGCTCTGACCAAGGGCGAGAGCGTGGAAGCCAAGGTCTTCCCGGCCCAGATCGCCTTTAACGTCATCGCTGACATTGGCAGTCCTTTGGAAAATGGCTATACGACTGAAGAAATGAAGATGCAGAATGAAGGCAGAAAGATCTTGCACTTGCCAGACTTGCTGGTGACCTGCACCTGCGTCCGGGTCCCGGTCTACCGGTCCCACTCAATTGCGGTGACGGTTGTCACTGAAGAACCGGTCTCAGTTGAAGCTGCTGAAAAAGCCATCGCGGCTTTTGACGGCGACCTCTTGGTTACTGACCACACTCCGACTCCCCTGGAAAACTCCGACAAGGATATCGTGCAAGTTGGCCGCCTGCGCCGGGACTTGACCAACCCTAACGGCCTTACCCTCTGGTGCACCGGTGACCAGATCAGAAAGGGGGCGGCAACCAACGCCGTCCAGATCATGGAATACCTAGAAAATAACAAGTAATAAGCAGGAGTAGAAAAAGCATAAAGAAAAAGGATTGAGCGCCATACTCAATCCTTTTCTTGTTGTTTTATCATCTTTAATTATTTGGCTTCATAGTGAAAATCCGGATCCAGTTCCTGGTCGATCCGCTTCCAGGCGTCTTCCAGCTGCTGGTTGTAGGCAGCTTCGGTTTCCGGGGTCAATTTGGTCTTGCGGTCGATGACGATCGGGTCGCCAAAGTTGATTTCCATGCCTTTTCTTTGCAAGACCCCTTTAAAAGTAAGCGGGCCCTGGTAGACAGCTGGAAGCAGGGGCCGGCCGGACATTCTGGCGATAACCAGGGCGCCGGACTTAAGGGAGGCTGAGTACCGGGTGCCGGAAGGGAACATGATCAAAGACAGGCCTTCTGACTTTAAGCCTTTGACCGGGACCTTGATGACGGAAGGACCTGGATGCTCCCGGTTGACCGGGAAGGCGTGGGCATTGTTTAAGATCCAGCGGAGGACCGGATTTTTAAACAGCTCCTGCTTGGTCATGAACATGAATTCCGTAGGGCTGGCAGCCAGGGCGAAAAGGATCGGCTCCCACCAGTTCCGGTGGGGGGCAACCAGGATATAGGTGCCTTCGGGCAGTCTTTCCTTATGGTGGACATGCAGGTGGCCGTTTAAGACCCAGACGATGAAGCGGGCGATCGGTCTGAAAATACGATAAAGCATAAAAGAACCTCCAAATGATGTAGAATAAATTATAACACATCTAAGAATAAGGGACGGGCTTCAGAATTACATGATTGAACTAAAGGAAAATGAACGTATCGATTACATGCTGGGCGAGCAGCTGAAAATCATCCAGGACGGGCAGTCTTTTGCCTTTTCCCTGGATACCCTGCTTCTGGCTTACTGGGCCAAAGAAGCCATCAAAAACCGGTCCAAGGTGGTGGAACTCTGCAGCGGCAACGCGGCAGCCAGCCTCTACATGGCCGCTTTTAACAAGGCTCATTACGACGATGTTGAACTGCAAGAAGACATCGTTTCCAAGGCCCGGCGGTCAGTTGAATTAAACGACATGCAGGACCGGATCACGGTCCACCAGGGCAATGTCAAAGACGCGGGCAGTTTTTTGCGAAAAGACAGCTATGACGTCGTCGTGGTCAATCCGCCATATTTCAAGGCCCCGGCCGGCCACAAGCTGAACCCGGACCGGTCTAAAGCCATTGCCCGCCATGAACTGGAGATCAACCTGGAAGAAATCATCGCCGTTTCCGCCGGTCTCTTGAAAATGAAGGGGAAGATGTTCATGGTCCACCGGCCAGAGCGGCTGGGTGAGATCATCAATTACGGCTTTAAACATGACCTGGCCGTTAAGACTGTCCAGCCCTTTGTCTCCAGAAGAGGGCAAGATGCTAATTTGGTCATCGTTGAAGCGGTCAGAAGCGGGAAAGGCGACGGGCTGGTTCTGCGCGACGCCATCGAAGTCCATGAGGCAGACGGCAGCAATACCCCGGCCATCAAGGAAATTTTAGAGGCCAAATTGCCGGAGGAAAAGCATTACTTTTATGTCCTTTTATGCAGTGACGGCAGCTTTTACGGCGGCTACACCAACGATTTAAAGAAGAGGCTGGTGGCTCATAATTCCGGTAAAGGGGCCAAGTACACCAAGAGCCGGCGGCCGGTTGAAATGATCT
>SFHY01000091.1 GCA_004556255.1 Lactobacillus delbrueckii | reverse complement strand
TTTCTGACCAAATTGGCCCCGGACACGTATTCCACCCGGTCAACGATGCCCGAGCTCAAATCCTTCAAATAGGCCGTAGCCCAAAAGTCATTGGCAAAGATATAGCGGACCGCCTTGTTCAAGGGCTTGCGCTCAAGAATTGGTGGCAGAAGCTTTTCCAAGTCATCCAGGGTAAAGCTGCCCGCCCGGACCTCAAAGTCGGTAAAAAAGGTATACAGCCAGATGATTTCCCGGTCCTTGAAACCCAGATTCCTGGTCAAATGAGCAATATTTTCATAGCTGATCCAGTCGGTAAAAATAAACCTGGCCTTCACTCCCAATTTGCGGAAGACCTGCCCCCGATAGGCCTGGGCGTATTCGACCCCGCTGGATGCCCAGCCGATTCCCTTGTTGATGCTGTAAACTGTCATGCTAATTACCTAGATCATTTTAAAAATTGCCAGTAAAATACTGATGATAATCGCTGCCGTAATCACCAGGCCGAAAGCGCGGTAGATGGTCTTTTTCGGCTTGGCGGGCTTGACGTACTGGTTCCGGGCCCCTTTGAGCTGGCTGTTCATGTGGGCCGTCAACAGGTCCTTTTCCCCTTCGCTTCTTTGCTTTTCCTGCTTATCAATCTCAGACATAGTAAACATCCTTTTTTCCGAACTTGTCAATCGTGATGCTGCTCATCAACACATTGCGGATGGTCAGGCGCTTGATCTCCCGGCACATCTTCTTGTACGAGCTTAAGGCGGCATGGTGGTACTCATTCATCGGGTCCCTTTGTGCCGAAGTCCGCATGGCCACCATCTGCCGCAATTGCTGCAGATTGTCAACCTGCTTGATCCAGCAGACGTCGATCGCCTTTAAGGCTGCCAGATTGTAGAAGCGCTTTTTCTCGGCTTCATCGTCAAAATACTCTTCCTTGCGCTTCAGTTCTTTTTCCGCCAAATCCAGCAAGAAAGCCACGACCGCCTTTGAATCAGCTAAATCCAGCTGGCTGAAGTCGCCGTCAAAGCCATAAGACAGATTGTCCAGGATAAAGCGGCGCAGGTCCCTTTTTTCCAGCTGCGGGTGCCGGCGGACAAAGTCGCTAAAAAGCTGCTTCATCCAGCCCTCCAGGTCGTAGTTGAGCCCGTCGGAAAAAATAATCTGATCCCTGGTGCTGTAGACTTGCTCACGCTGAATTTCGTCGCTGGCCCCCATGGACAGTTGCTGCTTTCTGACATCATAATCGCTTTCGTCACTTTTTATCTGGGCAGAATTGAGGGCATCCCTGATCCGCCAGTTTTTCAGCTCGTGAACCTGGGTCAAGTTCAAGTCTTCTGAATGGTACTTTTGCCGGTAGCGATCCAGCCAGAGGGGGCCGTACTTGATGACCACGTCATCTTCCAGGGAAACGAAAAATTCGCTGGTCCCCGGGTCCCCCTGCCGGCCGGCCCGGCCGCGCAGCTGGTCGTCAATTCTCCTTGAGCTCATCTTGGCTACCCCCAAAACGGCCAAGCCGCCCAGTTCGGCCACCCCAGGCCCCAGCTTGATGTCAGTCCCCCGGCCAGCCATGGTGGTGGCCACCGTAACAGCCCCGACCTGGCCGCCTTCTTTAACGATGGTGGCTTCCTTGGCAGCATTTTTGGCATTCAAAACATTGTGGGGGATCTGCTCTCTTAATAAAAGTTCTGAATAAATTTCTGAAACGGCAATAGATTCAGTGATGATCAAAACGGGCCGCCCCAGGGCATGCAGGCGCTTGACTTCTTCCAAAGAGGCTAACAGCTTGCTTGGCAGGTCCGGGTAGATCCGGTCAGGCAGGTCCTTGCGGATAACCGGTCGGTTGGTCGGGATCCGGACCACCTTGGTTCCGTAGATCTTAAAAAATTCATCCCGGGCAGAATAACCAGTCCCAGTCATGCCAGACAATTTCTTGAACATTCTGAACAAGCTCTGATAGGTGATCGAAGCCATAGCCTGTTGGTCATCTGATAAATCCAGCTGCTCCTTCATTTCAATCGCCTGGTGCTGGCCGGCTTGCAGCTTCATCCCTTCCAGGATCCGGCCGTTTTCCTTGTCCAAAAGGTCAACCCCGCCGTCCGCGCCGACCACATAGGCCTCTTCTTTTTCAAAGAGGCAGTGGGCCTTTAAGGCCAGGTTGATGCAGCGGACTAATTCCGTGTGCTGGCCGTCATAGAGATTGGGCAGGCTGAAAAAGTCTTCCGCCTTCTTGACCCCGGCTTCAGTCAGCCATACATTGTTGTGCTCTTCGTTGAATTCGTAGTCTTCTTCTGCCAAAAAGTAGATAAACTCGTCAGCTACCCCGATATAGTTAGACTTAACCTTAGGCAGGCCGGCAATCACTAAAGGGGTAATGGCCATGTCCAGTAAAACCGAGTCGGCTTCGTCGACAATGCAATAGTTAAAAGGCCGCATGTACTTTTCGTCTTTTTCCTGGGCCATGTTGTCCAAAAGGTAGTCAAAGCCCAAGGCCCCGCTGGTTGAATAGACGATGTCTGAATTATAGATCTTCTTTTTCTGCTTGACCTTCAGCTTCTCGCCTTCCAGGCTGAAGCCGGTGGCGTAAGTGAGGCCTAGCCAGCGGTAGACCTGGGACATCTCTTCCCCGTCCCGGTTAGCCAGGTACTCGTTGGTCGTCACCAAAATTGCCCCTTCCCCGCTTAGGGCATTGAGGTATAAAGGCATGGTAGCAACCAAGGTCTTGCCTTCCCCGGTCTTCATTTCCACGATATTGCCATAGTTGAGGCCAATTGCCCCCATCACCTGGCTGTCATGGGGAAACATCCCCAAAACCCGCCGGTCAGCTTCCCGGACGACAGCGTAGGCTTCAACCAGCAGGCTGTCCAGGCTGGCCCCGGCTTTGAGGCGCTTTTTAAATTCAGCAGTCTTGCCCTTGAGCTGGTCATCACTCAATTGCCGCATCGGCTCTTTGAGCCGGTTGACCTTCTTTAAGAGCTGGCGGATCTTCCTCAGGTCCCAGTAATCCGCTGAAAACGGACTTCCAATCGCGGCCATGGCCTTACTCCCTTCTGCGCAAGTACCGGTCAACTACCTGAGCTGCCAAGAGCCGCCGGTGCTCATTTTCTTCATGCAATTTTTCCCAGTCGATCTGGCTGATATCCGTCTCGTCAGTGACTTCTTCCACGTCGATCCGGTGGAAGACCAGCTGGTGGCAGCCTGCCCCGACCAGTTCGATGGTGTAATAGTTGGCCTCTTTTGGAAATTCGAAAATCCCCTCCTGGCCATGAATGATCTGCAGCTTGACCATGTGGTCCTCCCGGTCAAAAGCCACCAGGCGCAGGTAAAAGCCGTCTTCCTGGTCAGCTTCGGCTAAAAGGCGAAAGAGGTACTTGCGGCCATTGATCAAAAGCGGCAATGACGGAATGGCGTGGGCAGTGCTGTAACTGTAAACCATGTCCCACTTGTAGATGACCGAGCCCGCCGGCAGGGCCCCGTTATAAAAGAAGACGTCGTCTCTGGCCCGGCGGATGATCTTAGAGCCATACATATAAGCGTGGCCAGTCGCTTTAACGGTGCTGCCGGTATAAGCAAAGCCGCTCCGGTATTTCTGCTGGTCCCGGCCGGAAATTCCCCGCCAGAAGGGACTGCAATTTTCATTCCAATAAATGCTCTGCATCTCTATCGCCCGAATTCATCCTTCAAAATCGCCCCGTACTGGGTTCTGAACCATTTGACCAAGGGGCCGGTCGCGTCATTGTGGTGGCCGGGAAAGCCCTTGGCAATGATCTTGCTTTCCTGCTTCCTGCAGCTGAAGCTGCGCAGGATATCCCGGTAGGCATGAGGGTCATAGTCATCATCTTCCATATAAGCAATGGCCAGGGTGGTCTTAGAAAAATCTGCCTTGTCAAAGGTGGACCAGAACATGTCATCCAAGGCCTGGGCCCTTTCATCAAAGTCTCCCCGCCAGTTGTCATCTGGGGAAGCAGCGTTTAACACGTCTAAAGCCGTCGGGAAAATCCCATAGCGGTAGTCCCTTTCCATCTGGGCCATCTTGCCCAGGCTGGCCAAAGGCTTGCCGACCACGATCGCCCCTGGCTGCAGCTTTGCCCCATAGTAAAGAGCCCCAAAGGTCCCCATCGACAGGCCAGACATAGTTACCTGCTGGCGGTCAAAGCCCAGCCAGTCCAGTTTTTCCTGGATTCTGGCCACAAGCTTCTCCTGCAATTCCTGGCTGCCCAGGTAAAAGGCTCCGCCTTCCAGGCGGGGATCGCCGATCAGCATAAAGGGCGCCTTCATGGACCGCATCATGTAAAAGCCTTCAAAGCCTTCCGCAGTCCGGTAGCCGGAAAAGTAAATATTCAAAGGCGGCTTGAGGTCACCAGGATTAAAGTAGGTAATCAAGGGATCACGCTTGCTGTCGACCAGGTCTTCACCGCCCGCGATAAAGGCCCCTAGGCCACGCCTAGACCAGCGGTAGTGGATGTTGCCCATAGTCAGATTGCCTTCCCCCCTGGCCTCTAAACTGACATTTAATATTGAGCCCGGGTTGGTTCCTTCAAACAGGAGCCACTTTTTCATATCGGCTTCTGTAAAGAGAACCCGGCGGCGGACATTGTCAGCGATTCCGGGATTGTTTTCATAAACAGCCAAGCGGATGTCCACGCTGGCGTCCTTGAAGAACTGGGGCCACAATTCCAGGGTCCGGTCCTTGTCGCAGTACATCCCCCACCGCCAGTTAATCACCGGCCAGAATTCATCGCCGAAGTTCCCGCTGAGGCGGACGTTTTCAAAGCCGTTAAACTCTGCTCTACCCTTGAATAAGGGGTTGACTTCCATGCTGGAGACGTCCAGCTTGCTGCCGACCTGGCCGCCAAAAAGCCGGCTTTCTATCCAGTCAAAGGCTTGGTTGTTGCTTTCAAAATGGACGAAGCGGACCTGCTTGGACTTGAAGAAGAAGGCAGCTTTTTCTGTCAGTTCTTCATCTTGCAAGTCATCATCAACCATGATCGTGTAGGCGTCAAGATTTTTGGCCAGGGCCGGGATGTCCCCGTCTTCTGGCAGGTCGATCAGCCAGGCCCCTTGAAAGCCGCGAAAGCCCAGCTTCTTGTCGCTCTTCAACTCCGCAATCAGCTCATCCATTTCCCCATAGCCAGCCCGGAACCATTTGGCGTTTTCCCGGTCAGGGACAGGCGGCAGGTATTCTTTTACCCCATAAAGCAAAAAATAGTCCATTAGCCCTTCCTTCCTACCGCATCTGAGAGTTCTTTCACGATCCTGGCGGCCGTGTAGCTGTTGATCTTGCCCACTGAATACATCTTGGCCCGGTTCCAGTTGCTGAGCCCGTCTAAGTAATAGTGCAAGGCCCCGCCTAGGTCGGAAACCGATCCGATCCGGAGGCCGTTTTTGCCATCATCGACATAGTCAGACTCCACCAGGTTGATCTGGGGGATACCGGTGCTGATGCCGACCACCTGGAGGAAAATTTCCGGTCTGGCCGACAAGTCAACGATTAAGCGCATGGGCTTGAGGATCTTGATCAAGTCCGTATCAGAGTGGATCGTGACATAGTTGATCCGCCGGACCCGGTTTTCCTCATCATCGTCATCTGTCTCTAGTTCCTTAGGCAGGGACTGGTTGGCTCTTAAAAAGCAGTAGCGGTACTTGCAGTCCCTTTTGGCCATTTCATCCTTGATCAGACGGTCCAGGATACCGAACTGGTCAAAGCCGGCATAGTCGGCAAAGTTAATTTCAACCAGCTTGTTATCCTCCATCAGGTCAAAAAGCTCTTTAAGGGCCAGCTTGATCACTTCTTCAGACAAGCCGCCCACCATGAACATGACCTTTAAGAGCTTTTCCCGGTCGCTTTCCCCCATGGTCAAATCCGTATCAAGGGGAGGCAGCTGGA
>SFHY01000090.1 GCA_004556255.1 Lactobacillus delbrueckii | reverse complement strand
TTCTCACCTTTAAAAATCAAGAATAAATTTACGATCAACTAATCAATTGGCTCTGTGCTAATCGATGCTTTAAAGATACCACTCTGACCGCTTGAGGTCAAATTGGTCTAAAGACTTTTTTAATAAAAAAGGACTTTTAGCCTTTTTCCTTAAAAAATAAATGATTTACGGCATTTGTAACCGCTATTCTATCGTGAGAATAAGTTAGACCACCCTGCATGTAGAGGGCGTAAGGCGGCCGGATCGGGCCATCTGCTGAGAATTCCATGGTTGAACCAGAGACGAAATTGCCGGCGGCCATGATAACCTTATCTTCGTAACCTGGCATGTCGCTTGGAATCGGCTCAACGAAGGAGTCAATTGGCGAATTTTTCTGTACTTCTTTGGTAAAATTGATCATCTTTTCCGGATCGTTGAAGATGATCGTCTGAATGAGGTCGGTCCGCGGTTCATGCCATTTTGGCGTGACCTCACAGCCCATTTTTTCCAAAAGCGCTGCTGAGAAGATCATCCCCTTGATGGCTTCACCGGTTGTATGCGGGGCCAGGAAGAAGCCTTCATAGAACTCATGCATGTTGGTCAAGGTGGCCCCTTCTTCCTTGCCGATCCCCGGGGCCGTCAAGCGGATGGCCGCGTTTTCGACCAGTTCTTCTTTGCCGACGATGTAGCCGCCAGTCTGGGCAATCCCGCCACCGGCATTCTTGATCAAGGAGCCAGCCATAAAGTCGACCCCGTATTCAGTCGGCTCATGCTTTTCAGAAAATTCCCCATAGCAGTTGTCAACGAAAACCAGGCTCTCTGGGCTGACCTTTTTGACAAAAGCAGTCATTTCCTTAATTTGGTCAACCGTGTAGCTCTGCCGGGTGTCATAGCCCCTAGACCGCTGGATGACCACGATATGGGGCCGGTCGCGCTTGAGGACCTTTTCTGCTTCCTCATAGTCAACCCCGCCTTCTTCGTTTAAAGGCACGTAAGAGAAGTTGATCCCTTTTTGGATCAAGGTCCCCCGCTTCTTCGGGGCCAGGCCGATCACCTGCTGCATAGTGTCATAAGGCATCCCGGTCAGGTAGGTCAAAGTTTCACCTGGCAAAAGGTTGCCATCTAACGCCACGGCCAGGGTGTGGGTGCCGGAGACGAACTGAGGCCGCACCAGGGCGTCTTCAGTCTGGAAAACCTGGGCATAGATAGCTTCCAGCTTCTCCCGGCCGATATCGTCATCCCCGTAGCCGTTGGTCCCCTTGAGGTCAGCTTCTGCCACCTGGTGGTCGACAAAGGCCTTGAGGACCTTTTCTTGGTTATAGACCACCTGGTCGTCAATTTCCCGCAGGCGGGGTGCGATTTCCTGGTCAACTTCAGTCAGGATTGCCTTTAATTCATCTGGTAATTTTTTCATTTTTCTTCCTTCATCCATTCTTCTATTCTGACAGCAATTCTATTCGCACAGTTTGGGTCGGTCAAGGGGTCGTACCACTCAACTGGCAATTTGTTTCTAAAGTAGGTCAGCTGCCGCTTGGCATACCGCCTTGAAGCCGTCTTCAGGCTCGTCACGCAGGCTTCCAGGCTGGCTTTTCCTTCAAAATAAGGGAAAAATTCCTTATAGCCGATGGCCTGCAGGACCTGGTGCTCGCCGGCCCGGTGCTCGTAGACAAAGCGGGCCTCTTCTAACAACCCGGCCTCCATCATCAAGTCCACTCTCTGGTTGATCCGCTGGTAGATGGCCTCCCGATCACTGTTTAAGCCGATGATCAAGTAGTCGTAGCGGGGCTTGATTTCAGCCTGCTGCTTGGAAAAAAGCCCGCCCGTCCGGCTGATCACACTAAGGGCCCGAAGGCTTCTTCGGCTGTTGGCCACGGGGATCTTCTTAGCGGCTTCCGGGTCTTTCTTGTTTAATTCCTCCCACAAGGCCTGGGGGCCCTTAGCGGCTAAAAAGTCCTCCCATTCCGGATCCACGCTGGCCGCTTCTTCTTCCTTGTCCCCTAGCTGCATGTCGTTTAAAAGGGCATTGACGTAAAAGCCAGTCCCGCCCGCGATGATGGGTAGCTTGCCCTTGCCCGCGATCTCTCCAATGGCCGACCGGGCTTCATCAACGAAATTTTTGACGGAAAAATCCTCAAAGACCGAGTGGGCATCCACCAGGTAGTGTTTGACTTCCGCCTGCTCCTCCGGGCTGGCCTTGGCCGTGCCGATGGCTACTTCTTTGTAGATCTGCATGGAGTCCCCGGAGACGATCTCCCCGTCCAGTTTCTTGGCGAGCTCGATAGCCAGGCTGGTCTTGCCCACGGCGGTCGGCCCGACTATGGCCACTACTTTCTGCATAAAATCCTCCTGCAATTTTCTCTTCTTCCATCATAAACCAAAAAAGCCTGCTTGAGAAATTTTCTCAGCAAGCTTTCAGCTTAGTTCTTGGCTGCCTTCTTGCGGCCGTCCCATTGGGAGAAGCCGTCCTTGAGGTAAAAGACCTTGGCAAAATTGTGCTTGCGCAGGATGCTGGCGCAGCGCAGGGTCATGGTCAAAGAGTCCGAGTAAAGGTAGACCGGCAGGTCTGGCCGCAGTTCGGTGTATTGGTACTTGAACATGGTGTAAGGGATGTTTCTTGCCCCATCAATATGTTCATGCTTGAACTCATCGGCTTCGCGAACGTCGATGATCTGCGCCTTCCGCATCCCGGCCTTGAATTCCTCGTTGGTCAGTTCCCCGCCCAGGCGCTTGGCCTGGATCCGGTTATAAGCCCAGAAGCCCAGAAAGCCCAGCAAGATGACGCCCAAGATGACGTCAAGAACGATTAAAAAATTGGTCATGTGAAAAAAGCTCCTTCTTGCAAGTCTTATCTTATAATAACGCTAAATTCAGCCTGGGGCTAGCTAGTCCAGCCTTTTTTCCCGCTCAAGCCGCTCTTCGTATTCGTGCTCATGCTTTAAGACCAGTTTCGCGTTTAAATAGAGTTTTTTCTCTAAGAGGCCTGCCTTATACAAATTGTCTAATTCAATCGCCATTAATTCGATGTCCCACTTCCGCTTGCCCAAGTGGACCAGGATGCCGTATTTTTTCAAAAGCTGCTGGACATCGTAAAGATTTTTCAAAACAGTCATTTTACACCGTCATTGCCATTCCTAAACGCAAAGTTAAAACCACGTAAACAATCAAGGCAGCTGCCGCCAAGAGCCGGCCGCCCTTGCCATAGCCCCGGTAAGTCGCGTCACCCAAGATCACGGCCAATAAGGCCCCGGTGATCAAACCACCCAAGTGGCCCAGGATGTCCACGTCAGGCATGAAGACATCCAAGACCAGGTTGATGACCGCTAAAGCCAAAGCCTGCCGGCCCAGGAAGGACAAGAGAGCATTGTCTTTATCCTTAAAACCGGCGCAAGTCATGGCCCCAAAGAGGCCAAACAGGGCAGTTGAGGCCCCGGCGCTGATCGCCTGGTCATTGCCAAAGGCCAGGGTCAAAAGGCTGCCGCCAACCCCAGAAAGCAGGTAAATCAGCAAAAAGCGCCAATGGCCGAAAACCGGCTCAGCGTACTGGCCGATATAGTAAATCATGATCGCGTTGGAAGCGATGTGCATGATCCCGATATGGAGGAACTGGGCGGTAAACAGGCGCCACCACTGCCCTTCCATGACCACGGCCGGGTTGAACATGGCCCCCATTTTTAGCAAAACGGAAGTGCTCTCAGAGCCGCCCATAAAGGTTTCCACCAGGAAAACGGCAAAGAGGATCACAACCAGGGCGGTTGTCATATAATTACGCCGCAGATTATTCATCACCGGCCTCCTTTACAATAATCAAATCATCCATCGCCTGGTCATGGTCTTCCCTTGGCCAGGCCGGAGTCTTGAAGTACATGACT
This sequence comes from Lactobacillus delbrueckii, assembly GCA_004556255.1. Taxonomy (GTDB): domain Bacteria; phylum Bacillota; class Bacilli; order Lactobacillales; family Lactobacillaceae; genus Lactobacillus; species Lactobacillus delbrueckii_B. Next base: position 2,096 of record SFHY01000090.1, on the reverse strand, counting down.
GAATTGACCAGGGCCAGGGTCTGGACGGAATTTTTGGCCAAAAAGCGGTCGTAGTAGCCCCCGCCAAAACCGATCCGGCTCTTGCCAGCCGGACTAAAGGCCAGGCCGGGAACAAAAAGCAGGTCCAAACCGTTGTCTGGCTCACTTTCTTCCGCCAGTTCCCAGACCCCGAACTTGGTCTGCATTAAGGGCGCATCTTCGTCCCATTTTAAAAAGTCCAGCTGCCAGCCGGGATGGCACTTGGCCAAATAGAGCTCCTTGCCCTCTTTCCGCAGCTCTTTAATCAAGCCGCTTATGTCCACTTCCAGCGGCATGGGAATGGTCAAGCCAATTTTTCTGGCCTGCTGGACCATTGGGTTCTCCAGGGCTAGCGCCGTCAATTCCTGGTCTTGCTGTTTTTTATCTGGACTCTTGGCAAAATCCGTCAGCCTTTGCCTTTGCCAGGAGCGGAAAGTCTTCTTGTCCATCAAAGCGGTCACGCCCTCTCTACCTGTGAAATAAAAAAGGCAGGCCTTTCGACCTGCTATCTTTTATTACTTAGTCTCGCGGTGAAGAGTTACCTGTCTTTCAACTGGGCAATACTTCTTCAAGGTCAAACGTTCCGGATGCTTACGCTTGTTCTTCTTAGATAAGTAACTTCTGTCGCCACATTCGGTGCATTCTAAAATGATGTTGTCTGCCATTATTTTCACCACCTACAATTAATATCTGACTGTACAATCATAACATTTTCAAGGGCAAAGAGCAAGTTCTCTCAGCAAATTAACTTTTAATTTGTGCTTGAAAACTTCCCTTTATGCATCTTGTCGTAAGTCGTCACCATTGCCTTGGCCATATTCTTATTGTAGCTGCCTTCCTTGTCTGGATCGATGCCGGCAAAAATAATCGCAAAGGCAATCTGCGGGTTGTTGGAAGAAGCCCATCCGACCATGGTTTCGTTGATCAGTTCAGTATCGGTCGACTTCCTAGTCTTGGTATTGTAGTAGAAGGTCTGGGCCGTACCGGTCTTGGCGGAGATCGACGGCTTGACGTTCTTCAATGCATGGGCCGTCCCCCAGCCATTAGACCCGTGGACGACCTGGTAGAACCCCTGCTTGATGACGGCTAATTCATCCGTTGTCCAAGGGATCTTGAACTGGACGGTTGGCTTCTTGTTGTAGTAAGCATAGAAATGCTTGCCGTCGCTGCTGGTGCGGCCAATAGACTGGACAACGTAAGGCTGCATCCGGTAGCCTCCGTTGGCAATCGTTGAAATGTACTGGGCCAGTTGAATCGGGGTGTAGGCATCGTAGTTCCCATAGGATTCGTCGAGGACTGACCCGGACAGAATGATCCCGTTTGAGTTGGTTGACGCCCCTTCAATCCCGGAACTTTCACCTGGCAGGTCGATCCCGGTCTTTTGCCCCAGGCCAAACATCTTGAAGTTGTTTCTCAAGGTTTCAAAGGCCGTCTGCGGCATGTGGATGTACTGCTTGGCCACATAGCTGGCCTTTACCCAACGCAGGGTCAGCTGCATCATGTAAATGTTGGATGATACTTCCAAAGCACTGGCGGCTGTCAAGGAGCTGAAGATCCCAACCGGGTAAACTGACTTCTTGACCGGGGAACCCGGCAGGTAGATAGCCGTATCCGGCAGGGTGTTGTTGGTTGGCGTGATGACCTTGTTGATCAAGCCCCCGGCCACCTGGGCCCCCTTGACAGCGGAACCCATAACGAAGGACTGGTTGATATTGCCCAAGGCATTGTCCGTGATCTTTTGCGTCGTTGGATCATAGCTGATCCCGGACATGGCCAGGACAGCCCCCGTATTCGGGTTCATGGCGACAGCGTAAGCACCGCTGGACAGGCTGGCTGCCCCGGCGCTCAAGGCTGAGTTAAACTGCTGCTTAAGTGCCTTGGTTACGGCTGCCTGGTACTTGGCGTCAATCGTCAACTTCAAGCTGGCCCCGGACTGGCCCTTGTAAACTTGCTTGGTCTTGGTGATTTTGTTATTAGAGTTGCTAGTGACCTTGTAGCTGGCCTTGGTCCCCTTCAAAAGGGCTTCATATTCCTTTTCTAGGTAAGAAGTCCCAACCCGGTCGTTTCTGGAATAGCCG
>SFHY01000004.1 GCA_004556255.1 Lactobacillus delbrueckii | reverse complement strand
TAAAAAGAACTGTGACAAAAGCACAGTTCCCTTTAGCCTTAGATAGCAGGCTGGCCGAAGTAATGTTTATATTTTTTACAATCATCTATTGTACAACCACTCTTGGGCCTGGTCAACAAATTTCCTTTAGTTTACATAGGCTTTTCAGAGAATGTTTAACCATAGCAGGCCTTTTTGTGGTAAAAATATATTAGCGATTATTTTAAAAGGAGAACCCAAATTGATCTTAATGAAAGATATTGTCCGCGACGGCGATCCCGTTTTGCGGCAAGTTGCGCAAAAATTGACTTTTCCCTTGTCAGACCACTACCGCAAGCTGGCCGATGACATGATGGAATACCTGGTAAACTCACAAGATCCAAAGATTGCCGCCAAGCACCAGCTCCGGGCCGGGGTCGGTCTGGCTGCCCCGCAGGTTGGTGAAGGCGTGTCTATGGCTGCCCTGCTCGTGCCAGACGACAAGGGTGAAATCATCTTTAAGGAAGTTTACGTTAACCCGGAAATCATCTCTGAATCCGTCCGCAAGACCTGCCTGGGCGAAGGCGAAGGCTGCCTGAGCGTTGACAAGGTCATCGACGGCTATGTTCCGCGGCCAAACAAGGTTACGATTCACTACTGGACCGTTGACGGCGAGGAAAAGACCATCCGCCTCAAGGGCTACCCAGCCATCGTCTCCGGCCACGAAATCGACCACTTGAACGGCCACCTCTTCTACGACCGGATCAACAAGGAAAACCCATTTGCCCTGGATGAAGACACTATCGTCATCTACTAGGCTCAAGAGTCCAAGCCAGCCCGCTTCGTCCTGGCTTGGGCTTTTTTGCCTCCTTTGATCAAGTATGTTTCTATACTTGCTTTTCTAATTATGCTAAACTTTAATTAGCTATTGAGTATTTTTGGCAAAATTTCTCAAACAGAGATCAAATTACAATTAAACAATAAGGAGATTTTTTATGATCTACAAAGTTTTATATCAAAAGGACAAGATCGTTAACCCACGCAGAGAAACGACCCAGACTCTCTACATGGAAGCCGACAACGTTGTCCAAGCCAGAGCCCTCGTTGAACAAAACACCCCCTACAACATCGAGCTCATCCAAGAATTAACCGGCAACTCCTTGAAGTACGAACAAGAACACGCTGACTTCAAGCTGACTGCCTTCGGCCAAACTGACAGTGAAGATTAAACAAAACGAAGTAGCCGTTTTCGCGATCGGGGGATTACACGAAATCGGCCGTAACATGTACTGCGTCCAGTACCAAGACGAAATCGTCATTATGGACTGCGGCATCAAGTTCCCGGAAGATGAGCTGCTGGGGATCAACTATGTCATCTCCGACTACTCCTACCTGGTCAAGAACCGGGAGAAGATCAAGGCCCTGGTTGTCAGCCACGGCCACGAAGACCACATCGGCGGGATTCCCTTCCTGCTGGAAAAGATTCCGGAAATTCCAGTCTACGCCACGCCTTTCGCCCTGGCCCTGATCAAGAGCAAGTGTGAAGAACACGGGATCCTGGACCGGACCGAGCTGCATGAAGAGCACGAAGACACGGTTTTGACTTTTGACAAGCTGAAGGTGACCTTCTTCAGAACCACCCACTCAATCCCCGACACTTTGGGGATTGCCGTCCACACTCCGCTGGGCGCGGTTGTCTTTACTGGCGACTTCAAGTTCGACTTGACCCCGGTCATGAACCAGCCGGCCCCTAACTTCCAGAGAATGGCCCAGCTGGGCGAAGAAGGCGTTTTGGCCCTCTTGAGTGACTCAACCAACGCGGAAGTGCCGCAGTTTACCAAGTCTGAGCGCTTCGTTGCCGGCTCTTTGCACAACATCATCACCGGCATCGAAGGCCGGATCATCTTCGCCACTTTCGCTTCCAACCTTTACCGGGTGTCAACCGCTATTCAAGCCGCGATCGACACCGGCCGCAAGGTGGCGATTTTTGGCCGGAGCATGGAGAACGGGATCCAAAACGGGATCGACCTGGGCTACCTGGATGTGCCGGAAGGCCTGATTGTCGATGCTGAAACAATCAACTCCCTGCCGCCGGAAAAGGTCATGATCCTTTGTACCGGTTCCCAGGGTGAACCCCTGGCTGCCCTCTCCCGGATTGCCAACGGCACCCACCGGCAGATCAAGTTGAAGCCGCATGACACTGTGATCTTCTCTTCCAACCCGATTCCAGGCAACACCTTGAGCGTTAACCAGCTGATCAACAAGCTGATGGAAGGCGGGGCCAACGTGGTCCACGGCCGGGTCAACAATGTCCACACTTCCGGCCACGGCGGCCAGGAAGAACTGAAGCTGATGGTCGAACTGGCCAAGCCGAAGTACATGATCCCGGTGCACGGGGAATACCGGATGCAGGTTGTCCACGCCCACCTGGCCCAGCAAGCAGGCGTACCGGCAGAAAATACCTTCGTCTTGAAGAACGGTGAAGTGGTCTGCTTCAGCCCTGATGGGGCCAGAATCGCCGGCGACATCCATGTCAAGGACGTCTTCGTTGATACTTCCGGTGCAGCTGACGTCGGCAACATCGTTGTCCGCGACCGGCAGATCCTGTCTGAAGAAGGGCTTGTAGTTGCCGTTGCCACGGTTGACTACAAGCACAAGCGGGTCTTGGCTGGTCCTGACATCCTCAGCCGGGGCTTTGTCTACATGCGTGAATCCCAGGACTTGATCAACGCGGCCCAGAAACACGTCTACCATGTCTTGAAGACGGAAATGGCCAAGAGCGACAAGCCTAAGGACAGCGAAATCCGCAAGGCGATCGTCGAGAACCTGCAGGACTTCCTTTACTCCCGCACTGAAAGACGGCCGATGATCCTGCCAATGCTGATCGAAAAGAAATAAAGCTTGATAGCAAAAAAGAACTCCTTCCGGAGTTCTTTTTTTACGCCCTTTTGGCATTTTTTACTACTTGAAGAGGTCGTTGAAGGCCTCGCTCATGGTTGGGTGGGTGTAGATCTGGTCGCGTAGGAAGCTGTAAGGCAGCTTGGCCTTCATAGCCAGAGCGATCTGGTTAATCAGTTCATGGGATTCCAGGCCATACAGGCTGGCCCCCAGGATCTGCCCGCTTGCCGGGTCAACCAGGGCCTTGAACAAGCCCCGGCTGTCCTTAGCGACTTTGGCCTTGGGGATAGCGGCAACCGGCAGCTTGAAGAGCTGGTAGTCGACCCCGGCCTTTTGGGCAGCTTTTTCATTGAGGCCAACGGCGGACAGAGGCGGAGTGATGAAGACGCTGGTCGGCAGGATTTGCCGGTCGCTGACTTTCCGCTTGCCTTCACCAAAAAGCTGGTCCTTGACAATTCTGAAGTCATCTAGGGAGACATAGGTAAATTGCGGTCCGCCCTTGACGTCGCCCAGGGCCCAGACCTGGTCAGCACTTGTTCTTAAGTGGTCATCAACCTTAATATTGCCTCGGTCGTCAGTTTTCACCCCGGCTGCTGGCAAATTAAGGTCAGCCGTGTTGGCCCGCCGGCCGGCAGCGACCAAGATTTTATCCGCGGAAGCAGTCAATTTTGCTTCGCCTAATTGGTAGTCAACTACGACCTTATCTGCCTGGTCGCTGACTTTTTCGACATCCGCGCCTAAGATGAATTTAACTCCGGCTCTTTCCAAATCAGCCTTGACGGCAGCTTTAATATCATCGTCTTCTCTTGGCAAAAATTCCGGGCTGTGGTCCAAAACTGTTACCTGGCTGCCGTAATTGGCAAACATGGCCGCGAATTCCAGGCCAATGTAGCCGGCTCCCAAGATCAAGAGCTCTTTTGGCAGGCTGGTCAAGTCCATGGCCTGGGTGGAATCCAGCCGCTTTTTGCTCTCTTTTAAGCCAGGAACTGGCGGCAGGACCGGGCTGGCCCCGGTGTTGATGAAGATCCGGTCGCCCTTAAAAACCTGCTTGCCAGCCGGGCCAGTTACTTCGATTTCCTTTTCACCGATAAAGCGGGCCTGGCCATCAAGGACGGTCACCGTGTCTTCCCCAGCCAGCATCTGGTAGTTTTTCTCCCGCAACTGAGCCGTCATCTCGTTTTTGCCAGCTACTGCCTCAGAAAAATTGCTCCCGGCAGCTGCTTCCAAAATCAAGCGCTTGGACGGCAAGCAGGCGATATTGATGCAGGTGCCCCCGTACATCTTTGGTGACTTTTCAACCAGGAGGACTTCTTCACCCTGCTGGCCCAGGAACTTGGCCAGGGTCTTGCCCCCCTTGCCGAAACCGATGATGATGTTTTTGACTGTCTTCTTTGTTTCTTTTTCTGTCATTTTTTATCCAACTTTCTTCAAGAATAGCTAACTTTTTGTAAGTCACTTTAAGTATACCCCATCTGCCTTCCTTTGTCAGTACTTTACTTACAAAAAGTAACTTTTTTAATTTTTGGGCAAAAAAGAAAGACCGGTCAAGCTAGTCTTTCTGTCAAAAACTTTATTAAGTTAGGCACCTGGCCCCTTGGTCCGGACGATTTCCGCCAGGTTCTTGCATCCCTGAACCAGGTCCTCCATGCCAACCATGGGGGAAATCTCCGCCCGGCTGATCCGGGCCCCGGTCAAGATGTAGTCATCAGCTTTTTCTTCTTTATCAAAAGAATCTTCTGTAGAGGCACTATCATCTTGCTTAGCTTGCTCTTTGGCTTCTTCTGGCTTAAAGCGGTCCTTCAAGAGCCAGACCAGGTTGGTCCGGCGTTCATTGCCCTTGACCCGCATGGCCTGGGCAAAAGCCTGCTCTTCTCCGACCATGACCAGCTTTTGGGAAGCCCGGGTGATGGCCGTGTACAAAAGGTTCCGCTTGAGCATGATATAGTTCTGCATGGTTAAGCAGAGAATGACCAAAGGAAATTCCGATCCCTGGGACTTGTGAATAGTGATGGCATAGGCCCGGGTCAGATTGTTCAAGTCAGCCTGCGTGTATGCCACTTCCTTGCCGTCAAAATTGACCAAAAGCTTGACTTCATCATCCTCATCTTCCAGCATTTCCGGGTCAACGGCCACGACCTTGCCAATCTCGCCATTGTAGATCCCCCGTTCCGGGTCATTTTGCAGCTGCAGGACCCGGTCATGCAGGCGGAAATTCTCACCGTGGGCTTCAACTGCCTTATCATTGCCCTTTTCCGGGTTGATCACCCGCTGGAGGGTGTCATTCAGACTGTTGATCCCTCCGTCGCCCCGGTACATGGCACCCAGAACCTGGATGTCGTCTGCCGCAAAGCCGCTCTTTAAGGCTGCCTGGGTGATCTGCTCGACAGCATTAGGCACGGCATGGGGCGGGCAAGGAATAAAGGAGTAGCTGGCCGTTTTTTGCAAGAGAACAGCCGGGGCGGCTCCTTCGTTAACCGCGTGGGCCAGGGGGATGATCGTTGAATCGTCCTTTTGCCGGTGGACCACCTTCAATTGGCAGGTCGGAATAAAGTCCGCCTCAATCAAGTCAGCAAAAACCTTCCCTGCCCCAACGGATGGCAATTGGTCCTTGTCGCCGACAAAGACCAGGTGGTGGACATTGCTGATGGCGCTGAGCAGCTTTTCGAAGAGGTAAATGTCGACCATGGACATCTCGTCGACGATCAAGATCTCCCCTTCTAAATCGTTCAGCTCCATTTCCTCGCTGTTGTCGATCCCCAGGCCCAAGAGGCGGTGGATGGTCTTGGCCGGATAGCCGGTGACTTCCCCCATCCGCTTGGCTGCCCTGCCGGTTGGCGCAGCCAGGAGAATCGCTTCTTCAGCTTCTTCTTCGTCCATGTCAGCCAGGTCCTTTAAGGCCAGCAGGATCCCGTCAATGATGGTCGTCTTCCCGCTCCCGGGTCCCCCAGTCAGGATGGAGACCGGACTGGTTACCGCGTTTTTGATGGCCTGCTTTTGCTCAGGGTCATAGCTGATCCCCAGCTTCTTTTCGGCCCGCTTGATGGCCTGGTCCAAGTCCTTTTCCCGGTAGTCCGTTTCCTTGCCCTTGGCTAAAAGATCTTCCAGGTCGGTCACGATCTCGCTTTCCACTTGAAATGGGGCCAGCAGGCTGGCCCGGCCTTCTTCCACGACGACCTTCTTCTTGTCCTGCAGGTCGTTAACTGCTTCTGCCAGGCGGTCAAAATTTATATTTGTCAGTTCCTTGGCCGCCGGCAAAAGCTGGTCCAGTTCCAGGTAGGTTTCCCCCTCCATGGTTAAGGCCTGGAGCAAAACAGCCAGGATGCCGCCATTGGCCCGCTCCAGACTGTCAAGGGCAATTCCAAAGCCAATTCCCAAGTGGTCGGCCTGCTTGAAGGAATAGCCGGTTACCTCGCCTAAAGGCAGGTAGGGATCGGCCTGCAGCTTTTTCAAGGTCTGGTCATGGTACTTCTGGTAAAGGCGGCCGGCCACCTTGCGGGGAATCCCGTAACTGGCCAAAGTCATGGCCAGGTCGTCAAAGGAATCCATCTGGGCCAGTCCAGACAAGAGGCTGTCTTTTTGCTTTTGGGAAAGATCCAGCTTGGCGATCAAGGCTGGATCAGCCTGCAGGCTCTTCAAGCCCCCGCTGCCCAGCTGATCAACGATTTTTTCCGCTGTCTTGGGCCCGATGCCAGGGAACTTGTCAGAAGACAGGTACTTGACCACCCCGCCAGTCTCTTTCGGCAGGGCCGGCTGGCAGCCAGTCGCTTGAAACTGCAAGCCGTACTTGGGGTGGGTGACCAAGTCACCGGTAAAGCTGTATTCCTGGCCAAGCTCCAGGTCCCCGAAGGTCCCCGTCACCTTGATTTCATCATCGTCATAGCCGGCCAGAGGCTGACTTACGGCGACCAGCAAGATCTTGTACATGTTTTGCGCGTTTTCATAAATAACGCTTTTTACTTCACCGCTAAACTCGGTCATTTCCAGCTCCTTATTATTCTTTCCCAGCCCCTGCCTTTCCCTGGCTCAGCAGCTTCAGCAGGGATTCATACTGGTCTTTGGCTTTTTGGTAATATTTGGGATCCTGCTTTTTGGACTTGGCAAAAAATTCTTCTGCCTGCTCCCGGTCCTGGCTGAAATAAGTGAGGCCCAGCAAAAAGTTCAGCTTGCTGCTTCTTTGCCCTTCAGCAATCTCCAGGTAGCTGGCCCGGGCTGCTTCCAGCTCTCCTAAAGCCAGCCAGATGTCCCCGATGAGTTCTTTTACCCGGTCGTCGCTTTCTTTGATCGACAAGGCATAAGCCAGGGCCTTCTGGCTCTGGCCCAGCTTGAGGTAGACCAGGGCCTTTTGGTACATGGTCAGGTCATCATCCGGAATCTGGGCCAAGCGGGCCAGGGCCTGATTAAAGTCGCCCAGGGCATAGTCACAAACCGCCAGGTCATAGGTCAAGGCCTGGGGGTCTTCCGCGATCCCCCGCGCCTTGGTCAAGAGCTCCCTGGCTTGCTCAGCGCTGCCCTGGTCCAGGAGGTAAGTGGCCAGCTGCAGATAATTGTCAGTTTCCCGGGGATTATGGTCGATTTTTTCAATCAAGGCATGAATCGCCTGGTCGACTTTTCCTTCTTCATAAAGCTGATTGATCTTCTGATCCATTACAAACCATCCGTTTCTGACATTTTATGCTCCAATGGAGTAACGTCTGACCACTTGACCAGCTTGAAGGCAGGGCCCTTTTCCTGGCTTTCCAAGATTGAGACGCTGGTGTTGTAGATGACCCCGTTTTGTCTGAGATTGGCCAGGTCATAGCCTAAAAGCGCCCCCATGATGGCTGACAGAACTGCCCCGTGGCTGACCACCAGGACCTTGTCGCTGGCTTTGGGGTATTTTTCGGCCATTTCCCGGCCAAAATCCAGGCCTCTGGCCATGGCATGCTTATAGCTTTCCCCCTCTACGACAGTATTGTCATATTTGTCCGGGTGATGCCAAAAATTGTCAATTTCCTGGGGATAGAGCTTCTCCGCCTCTGCATACTTCATCCCTTCCAGCTTGCCCAGGTTCATCTCCCGCAAGCGTTCATCGATATGCAGGGGCAGGCGGATCCCGGCCGCGTCAATCAGCCCTTGGGCCGTCATTCTTGCCCGGTCCAGGGGGCTGGCGTAAACGGCCTTAAAATGCTCCCCTTTTAAATAACGTCCCAGCTTCTCAATGTCGGCTAAACTTTCCGGCAATAATTTTGAATCACCTTGCCCGCCCTGGAAGCGTTGCTCCAGGTTCCACTGAGTCTTGCCATGTCTTACAAAATATATTTCCATAATTTTTATCGCCTCTCGTAACTATCGATATTTATTATAGCAAAAGACGGCCTCCCCGAAACACGAACAAGGCCAAGTCCGCTGGGACTTGGCCTTGCCGTTAAACTAATTGCAGCTTTTTGTCATCCTTGAAGGCAGCGTCAATGTTTCCGCCGCCCAGGCATTCCTCGCCATTGTATAAAACCAAAGCCTGGCCCGGAGTAACTGCCCGGGCTGGCTCGTCAAAGTAGACGTCAGCCGTCTTGCTGGCCGCGTGGTACTTGACCGTAACGCCGACATCGCACTGCCGGTAGCGGAACTTGGCAGTTGCCTTAAATTCCGTGTCCTGGTCAGGATTGCCGGTAAAGAAAGTCATGCCGGAAGCCTGCAGGCGGTCAGCGTAAAGGCGAGGGCTGTCATAGCCCTGCTCAACGATCAGCTGGTTCTTTTCCAGGTCCTTGCCTACGACAAACCATGGAGCAGTGGACTCCCTGGTTGAACCCAGGCCCAGGCCCTGCCGCTGGCCGATCGTATAGTACATGAGGCCGGCATGCTGGCCGACAACCTTCCCATCCGGGGTTACCATGTCCCCGCCTTGGGCTGGCAGGAATTCGCTGAGGAAGTGCTTGAAGTTTCTTTCCCCAATGAAGCAGATGCCAGTTGAGTCCTTCTTCTTGGCGTTGACCAGGCCGGCTTCTTCGGCAATCCGCCGCACTTCCGGCTTGGTCAGGTCTTGCAGGGGGAACATGACCCGCTTGATCTGCTCTTGGGTCAATTGACTCAGGAAGTAAGTCTGGTCCTTGTTGCCGTCCTTTGGCCGCATCATGTGGGTTACCCCGTTTTCATCGACCATGGTCTTGGCATAGTGGCCCATGGCCAGGTAGTCAGCGTCCAGATCCAGGGCATATTCCAGGAAGGACTTGAACTTGATTTCGGTGTTGCACATGATGTCAGGGTTAGGCGTGCGCCCAGCCTTATATTCCTTCAAAAAGTACTGGAAGACCCGCTCCCAGTATTCTTTTTCGAAGTTGATCGAATAGTAAGGGATGCCGATCTTGTCGGCCACCTTTTTGACGTCTTCGTAGTCTTCAGTTGCCGTGCAGACACCATCATCATTGGTGTCATCCCAGTTCTTCATAAAAACGCCGACGACGTCGTAGCCCTGCTGCTTGAGCAAGAGGGCCGCCACAGAGGAGTCGACCCCGCCGCTCATGCCGACAACGACTCTGATCTTGCTATTGTCAACCATTAAATCAATCCTTCACTTCGCTTAAAATCTTCCGCTCCTCCAGGTCCTTCAAGATATAGTCCAAAAGTTCAACCGTCGGAGCCAGCTGCTTGTTTTTGAAAATGTTTACCTTCTTCAGGCCGCTTGGATCCGTAACAACCATAGTCAAGCCGGACAAGTCGCTCTTGATCGTCATCTTCAGCTTGGTCGTCGCGTTGTAAGGCGATTCGTTGTAAAGTGGGTGCTCGTAGACAAAGTTGCCCCGGGGGGTCTTCTGGAAGCCGGCGTCAATCAACGCATACAGCTTCACGTCTGGGTTAAGCATAAACTTTCGCTTGTCGCCATTGATCATCACAGTATTAGCCATAAAGTAAAACCTCGCTTATTAATTGTAAGTACATTCCGTAAAAAAAGCAACTATTTAGTCTTCCCGCTTCCGGTCCTGCAGCTTGCGGGCCACCTTCACCAGGGCATCCGCGAAAGCTTCCACTTCTTCAGCCGTGTTGTAGCGGCCAAAGGAGATCCGGATCGATTCGCTGACCTTTGGTGAATCCTGGCCAAACATGGCCGTCAAAACGTGGGACGGGGTCAGGCTGCCGGCGGTGCAGGCAGAACCGCCTGAAACTTCAAAGCCGGCCAGATCCAGATTGGCCAAAAGGACATAGGTGGACAGGCCATTTAAACGGAGGTTCAAGACATGGTGGGAAACCAGGCCGGTCAGGGGACTGTTGACTTCATAGGCCACCCCGCTCTCATCCAGCCGGCTCAAGACGATCTTCTGAAAGTCAGTGTACTTGGCCTGCAGGTCAGCCTTGGATTCAGCTTGCACTTCCGCAACTGCCTGGCCAAAGCCGGCGATCCCTGGTACGTTTTCCGTACCAGCCCGCCGCTTCAATTCCTGGTCGCCGCCATAAATCCGGTTTGGCAGGCGGATCCCGTCTCTTTCATACAAAAAGCCCAGGAACTTCGGTCCGTAAATTTTGTGGGCTGAGGTCGACATAAAGTCGATTCCCATTTCTCCAACATCCAAATCAATGTTGCCCAGGCCCTGGACAGCGTCAACGTGGAAGAAGGCATTGCTTTCCTTGACAATTTGCCCGATTTCCTTGAGGGGGTTGATGCTGCCGACTTCGTTGTTGACCGCCATGACTGAGACCAGAATCGTGTCTGGTCTAATGGCCTCGCGCAGCTGGTCAAGGGAAATGTGCCCGTCCCCGTCAACATCCAGGTAGGTCACTTCGTAGCCAAGTTCTTCCAGGTGCTGCATTGATTTTAAGACTGATTCATGCTCGATCTTGGTCGTAATCAAGTGCCGGCCAATCTTTTTCTGCATTTCCGCCACGCCAAAAATTACCGTGTTGTTGCTTTCTGAACCACCGGAAGTAAAAATAATTTCCTGGTCTTTGGCATTGATTGCCTGGGCAATGGTGTGCCGGGCCGTTTCCACGGTGTTGCGGGCCTTCCGGCCCAAAGTGTGGGTGCTGGAGGCATTGCCGAAGTCATTGGCCATTTCATCAGCAATCACGTCAATGACGGTCGGTGACATCGGCGTGGTTGCCGCGTTGTCAAGATATACCTGCTTCATTAAAAATCATTCTCCCTCAAATATTCCACGATCAGTTCTGCCGCCTGGGCACCAACCTTTCTGACAAAGGCTGCAAAGTCGTTGTCAGCATCTTCATCCCCATTGTCGGAGATGGCCCTTAAGGCGACCAGCGGAACGTTAAAATGGTAGGCCACTTGGGCAAAGGCTGCCCCTTCCATTTCCACGCACAGGGCAGTTGGGAAATTGTCCAGAATTTCGTCTTTTTGCGCCTGGGAGGAAATGAAGGAGTCCCCGGTCACGACCAAGCCTTCCTTGTAGGCTACGCCCTTTTTGGCCAAAAAGTCCTTGAACTTGTCTCTTTCCGCGCTTTCCAGCTTAAAGCGGGCCGGTTCCTGCGGAATTTGCCCTTCGACATAGTTGCCCGCTGAAGTGTTGTGGGCATCGTGGTAGGCAAACTCGCTTGGCAAAACCAGGTCCATCCGCTGAACTTCTTTTTGCAAAGACCCGGCTGACCCGGTCATAATGACCAGGTCAATCTTTTCCTTGGCCAGGAGGCTGGTCAGGTTCATGGCCGCCTGGACCTTGCCGATCCCGGTCAAGCCCAGGTAAAGATCGTTGCCGGCAACGGAAAAATGTTCGAATTCAGTTGAACCGAACATTTCTTTTTTACCTGAGGAAAAGTATTGATGATAAAATTCAGCTTCTTCAGCCATTGGCACAACGATTGCAATTTTCATCGGTAATCCTCAATTCAGTTTAAAATTTTAATAAAATCACCCAAACCAGGATGATCAAGAGGCACACGACCAGGATAGCAAAATTCAGCCTTTTTTTCAGCCTTTCTGCCTTCAAGTTCTTCTGCTCCTGGTCCTGCTTAAAAGCAGGAAAAGCAGCTGAATCAGCTGCTTCCTGTCTATTTGCCTTTTCTGCTTGCTCTGCCTGGCGGCGGCGGTAATCGGAACGTTTCTCTGTCATAGTCTAACCTTCTGAACCGGTCAGCAGCATGTTTTCCCATACGGAAATAGCATAAATGGTCTTTGCGTCGACAATTTTGCCCTCTGTTAACAGGTTCTTTAACTCTTCAAGGCTGTACCATTCTGCCATCAAAAATTCGTCCTCGTCCAGGTCCAGTTTATTGGCCACTGGGCTAAGCGTGTCACAGTAGAAGAGGTACAGCTTTTCATTACAAAATCCTGGTGAAGTGTAGAATTCGGCAACCTTTTCCCAGTATTCGGCTTTCAAGCCGCCTTCTTCGTTTAACTCCCGCTTCATTGCATCCAAGGGACTCACGTCGCTAGCATCAATCATTCCGGCTGGAATTTCGAGAGTCAGTTGCTTGATCGCTTCCCGCCATTGCGTAACCAGGAGCATCTTCTTTTCATCGTTGATGCAGATGGCCGCAGAGGCAGGCCGGTGGTCGACCAGCTCTCTGGAGGCGGTTTTCCCGTTTGGCAGCATCACGTTTTCAACGCTCAGGTTGATGAAGCTGCCGTGGAAAGCCTCCTTCGTTGAAATTTCAGTTTCCTTTAAATCCATATGTCATTCCTTTGCTTAGTCTTTGGCCAAGTAAACGTTGATGCACTGCAGGCCGTGTTTACCCTGGGCAAGCTCGTATCTCACCCGCTGGCCGACTTCAAGCCTCTTATAGCCCTCCTCCTTGATGGCAGTATAAAAGACAAAATATGATTTGTGATTTTGATCGTCTTCGATAAAGCCGAAACTTGCTTTTTCGGCAAATTGTTTTACAACTCCGGTCCGCATTAGTCTTCCAGGCCTTCTTCAAGTACTTCCGGGTGGTCGCTGGCTACGATAGACGCGCAGCGACCGCACAATTGCGGCAGGCGGCTGTCAGCGCCCAGGTCAGTCCTGTACATCCGGCAACGTGGGCAAACTTCGCCTTCGGCCCGGCGGACAAGTACGCTGGCTTGGTCAAATTTCTTGGCGTCAGCCGGTACTTCTCCTTGACCCAAGACCAAGTTGGACACGATCAAGATTTCCCGGAAGTCTTCCCCAGCCAGCTTGTCCAAGGCAGCCTTGGCTTCTTCACCTGGGTAAACAGTTACGCTGGCTTCAAAGGACTTCCCGATCAGCTTTTGGTCCCGGGCTTCTTCCAGAGCCTTCAAAACATCGTCGCGGATCTTCATGAATTCGCCCCAGCTTTCCTTCAAGTCGTCAGCATTAGCGTAGTCTTCGATTTCAGGGAAGTTGGATAAGTAGACGTCTTCTTCGTTTTCCTTCAAGTAGCCCCAAACTTCGCCCATAGTGTGCGGCAAAATTGGTGCCAGGATCTTGGCCAGCTTGACAGCAGCGTCGTAGATCACCGTCTGCATTGACCGGCGGGCGTGGCTGTCCTTGCCTTCGATGTAAAGAACATCCTTCGCAAAGTCCAGGTAGAAGGCGGACAGGTCGTTGGTGATGAACTTGAAGACCAGCTTGTAAACGTCAGCGAAGTCATACTTGTCGTAGTTGACGATGCTTTCAGCAACCAGGTCGTTGAGCTTGACTTCCAGGTACTGGTCGATCTTGCACAGGTCCTTGTAAGCTACCTGGTCCTTTTCCGGATCAAAGTCCGCCGTGTTGGCCAGCATGTAGCGGAAGGTGTTTCTGATCTTCCGGTAGCCTTCTGAAACCTGACGCAGGATGTCCATTGACACGCCAACGTCACCGGATGCGTCAACGGAAGCAACCCAGAGGCGGATGATTTCGGCCCCCATTTGCTTGATGACCTCGTTAGGCGCGATCGTGTTGCCCAGTGACTTGGACATCTTCCGCCCTTGCCCGTCCAAAGTGAAACCTTGAGACAGGACTGACTTGTAAGGAGCCACCCCGTTAGTCGCCACGCTGGTGATCAAACTGGAGTTGAACCAGCCCCGGTATTGGTCGCTGCCCTCCAGGTACATGGAAGTCGGGTAGTGGACGTCTCTGCCCAGAGCCTGAACCCCGCTCCAAGATGACCCGGAGTCAAACCAAACGTCCAGGATGTCGGTTTCCTTGGTGAACTTGCCATTTGGTGAGTGTTCTGAAGTGAAGCCTTCTGGCAAAAGTTCTTCAACCGGGTGGGTGAACCAGGCGTTGGAGCCTTCCTTGGCAAAGAGGTCAGCCACGTGTTCAATCGTTTCATGAGTCACGATGGCCGTGCCGTCTTCAGCGTAGAAGATCGGCAAAGGTACGCCCCAGGCACGTTGGCGGGAAATTACCCAGTCGCCCCGGTCCTTGATCATGTTGTAAAGGCGGGTCTTGCCCCAGGACGGGTAGAAGGTGGTCTTTTCAATTTGGTCCAGGATCTGGTCTCTGAACTTGGAGATTGAAGCAAACCATTGCGTAGTTGCCCGGTAGACTACCGGCTTCTTGGTCCGCCAGTCGTGAGCGGCTGAGTGGACAAAGGTGCTGTAGTGCAAAAGGTTGCCGGCAGCTGCCAGTTTGTCCTTGACGATTTCGTTAGTGTCAGTGTAGAACTTGCCAACCAGGTCTGGGTCAGGAATTTCTTCAGTGAAGCAGCCCTTGTTGTCCATTGGGGACAAAACGTCAAAGCCGTAGCGCATAGCGGTGTTGTAGTCGTCTTCACCAAAGCCGGAAGCGGTGTGAACCAGGCCGGTACCATCGTCGTCAGTAACGTAGACAGCTTCCATCAAAAGACTTTCGCGGCCTTCAATGTAAGGGTGCTTGGCCACCATGTATTCCATGTCCGTCCCCTTAAGGTGCTGAACGGTCTTGTAGTCGTCCCAGCCCAAGATTTCGGCTACGGCGCTTAAGCGGTCAGTGCCGACAACGTAGCGGCGGTCACCGACTTCAACGACTGAGTAGTCAAACTTCGGGTTGACGGCGATCCCTTGGTTGGATGGAATAGTCCATGGGGTGGTCGTCCAGATCAGGAAGTAGGTGTTTTCTTCACTCAGCTTGCCCTTGCCGTCCTTGACCGGGAAGGAAATGTAAATTGATGGTGATTCCACGTCGTGGTATTCGACTTCGGCTTCAGCCAAAGTTGATTCACTGGACCAGGACCAGTAAACCGGCTTCTTGCCTTGGTAGATGTAGCCATTTTCGTACATCTTGCCGAAGACCCGGATTTCAGCGGCTTCAAATTCCGGCAAAAGGGTGATGTAAGGGTGGTCCCAGTCGCCCATCACGCCCAGGCGCTTAAAGTCGGTCCGTTGCTTTTCGACTTGCTCCATGGCAAACTTCCGGCAAAGTTCCCGGTAAGCAGCCCGGTCCATGGTCTTGCGGTCAACGCCCTGCTTGGTCAATTGCTGCTCAATTGGCAGGCCGTGAGTATCCCAGCCCGGAACGTAAGGAGCGTAGTAACCTTCCATGTTCTTGCTCCGGACGATGATGTCCTTGGTGATCTTGTTCAAGGCGTGACCCATGTGAATGTTGCCGTTGGCAAATGGAGGGCCGTCGTGAAGGTCAAATCTTTCATGGCCTTCGTTAAGCTTCAAGCGTCTTTCGTAAAACTTCTGGTCTTCCCAGTTCTTTTCCCATTCTTCTTCCCGCTTGGGCAGGTTGCCCCGCATCGGGAACTTGGTTTTACCCAGGTTCAGCGTATCCTTAACCCGCATATAAAAAATCCTTTCGCTAAAATAAAAAGCCTCATCCTAAAATAGGACGAGACTATCGTGGTACCACCTAAATTGAGCCCCGAAGGGCCCCACTTATGCCGGCTTATCGTGCCGGCCCCCGCTCAGACCAATCGGCAGCTGATCGCTCGCCGGCTTGTGTTAATCTTCCACCATCATTAACTCGCTAAGATCGCCTTTAAGCAGGACTGTCAGTCTGATTTATTAATCGTAATTATGTAAGAGATAAAAAAACAATGAAAAAAGTTTTCTATCTACAGTAAAAGAGTTTAAGGCATCAACCGGTCCTTTGTCAAATATTTATTGCTTTTTTGCTGGCCAAAACTGGCCTTCCAGGCGCAGGCGGCCCTTTTTGCTGGGCTGGGAAGACAAAAGCTTTGCCCGGCCAAAGCGGCGCAGGCTCAGCATGTCGCCGACTTTCAGCAGGCTTTCACCCTTCATTTCTTCATGCCAGTTTAAGCGGACCTCGCCAGCTTCCAGGGCCTCTTTAACCTGGCTGCGGGACTTATTGCTTAGAGCGGCCAAAACTGCGTCCAGGCGCATGGAGGAAGCCACAGCGGTAATGATCTCGGAATTGTCCTCTGCTTCCAGGCGGTCTTTTAACGGCTTCTCTTCCAGGCGGACCTTGACTGGCCCCATCCGGTCAATTTGACTGGCAAAAAAGTCAGCCAGTTCTTTTTCCACAAAAAACTGCCACCGCCCTTGCCCGTCAGTTATGATGTCGCCAAAAGTATCTGTTTTTACCCCGGAATTGGCCAAGCTGCCCAGAATCTGGCTGTGGCGGAGGCTGGCGAACTTTTGCGGGTATTCGATTTCAAAGAGCTGGACCTGGTAGTCGTCTGGGCGCAGGTTCTCCCATTCCAGACTGATGTAGAGCCGGCACTTTTCTGCTTCTTCATAGCCGCCAAAAGCCTGCACGATGGCTTCCCCGCCGGCGACCGTCTCCATGATCTGCCTTTGCCGGGGGTCCAGGAAGTCGGTTAAAAAGGCCTGGCCAGTAAACAAGAGACGATTAAAAAGACCAACAAATTGGTCAATTGTTGGTCTTTCTTCAATTGCAAAATGTGGGTAAAAGCTGCTAGCCTGCCGCTTGTCCATCACAGGAAAATCCTCCCTAAAATGTTGAAGAGCCAGCCCAAGGCAACGCTTTGAACAAAGTAGATCACAAACAGTGCAATCATTGGTGAGATGTCAATGCCAGTCGCGTAGATCAAGCGCAGGATCGGCCCCTGCCGGAAAAGGTTGACAAAGGGGTTGACGATCCGGTCGATCCAGCGGCCGGCCGCTGATTCACTGATGGCCGGAATCCAAGACATAAAGGCATCAATAATGATCAAGAGGCTGTAAGCTTTACAGATGAAGTAGAGCAGCCGGTACAAAAAAACCAAAAATGTTTGCATTAACCTAAAGTATCTTTCTTATCAAGCAGTTCAGTGATCTTGCCGTCAGTTTCAAACTTCGGCGGAGTAGCCAGGAAGATCTTGTCGCCGACGCGCTGGATTTCACCATTGAGGGCGTAAACCGTCCCGGTGATGAAGTCGACTACCCGGCGGGCAGAAGCGTCGTCCATCCGGCTGAAGTTGATGATGATCGCCTTTTGATTGAGCAGGTTCTGGGCTACTTCCTTAGCGTCAGAATATACCCGCGGTTCGTAAAGGACGATCTTGCTTGGGCCGCTGCCAGCCTGGCCGGCCTTAATGGACACGACATTGCTGTCACGGCTGTTAGTTGGCCGGTAGCTGTTTTGCATTTCTTCTTGTTCGTCGTAATTTCCCTCGTAGGCGTCTCTTTCCTCGTAGGAATCGTTGTCGCCGAAGCCGAAAAAGTCCTTAAATTTGTTGTTCATTTACTCTGCCTCCTTTACCGGTCCCGGCGGTGCTTGAAGAACGGAATATCGTCGTCATCATCGTCGTCGTAATCGGTGTTGATGTCAATTTGGGAAATGGCGCTGCTTGGGTCAGCATCCAAAGCCGCTTCCTTTTCTTCAGCCTGCCGCTTTTGTTCTTCCGGGTTTTGCCGTCTTGAGTAGTCATCGTCGTTGAGGCCCCAAACGCTGATTGGGTCCATCATGGCTGGCTTCTCTTCCTTGACCGGGCTGGCTGGCTTTTCTGGCTCAGCTTGAACTGGTGCTTCTTGAACAGGCGCAGCTGGAGCTGGCTCTTCTGGAGTCAGGATCTTTGGCGCAGCCGGCTTTTCTCTAGGAGCGCTCACCTGGTGGCCACGGCCTGGCAGTTGCTTAGACGCAGCAGCTTCAGCTTCGTCGTCAATCCCAGTAGCGATCACCGTAACCACGACTTCATCGCCCAGGTTAGGGTTGATGGCCGTACCGAAGATGATGTTGACGTCTTCGCCGGCAGCCGTTGAGACGATTTCTGAAGCATCTTGGGCTTCAAACAGGGTCAAGTCCGGACCACCAGTGAT
Organism: Lactobacillus delbrueckii; assembly: GCA_004556255.1. GTDB lineage: Bacteria > Bacillota > Bacilli > Lactobacillales > Lactobacillaceae > Lactobacillus > Lactobacillus delbrueckii_B. The sequence goes on along the minus strand of SFHY01000004.1, from coordinate 8,700 downwards.
GTTCAAGAGGACCTGCTTGGCCCCGTCAATTGAAACTTCCAGAAGTGGTGAGGAAATCGCCATCTTGGTTGCTTCTACCGTCCGGTTTTCACCGCTTGCCCGGCCGATCCCCATCAAGGCTGCCCCCTGGTTTTCCATGACCGTCTTGACGTCGGCGAAGTCCAGGTTCACGTAGTCAGTTGAAGTGATCAAGTCGGAAATGCCTTGGACACCCTGCTTGAGGACGTTGTCAGCTTCCTTGAAGGCTTCCATCATCGGCGTCTTCTTGTCGACGATTTCCAAAAGCCGGTTGTTGGCTACGATGACCAGGGTGTCAACGTATTCCTTCAGCTTGGCAATCCCCTCAGCGGCGTTCTTGGACCGCTTAGGGCCTTCAAAACTGAATGGGCGGGTAACCACCCCAACCGTCAAAGCGCCGGTTTCCCGGGCAATTTTGGCGATTACCGGGGCAGCCCCAGTGCCAGTACCACCGCCCATGCCGGCAGTGATGAAGATCATGTCAGCGCCTTTAAGCGCGTCTTCAATCGTTTCTTCGCTTTCTTCAGCGGCCTTTTGCCCGGTTTCAGGATGTGAACCTGCCCCCAAGCCCCTGGTCAGTTTCGGCCCCAGCTGAATCTTAACTTCAGCGTTGTTACTGTTCAAAGCCTGTACGTCGGTATTGGCCGCGATAAAGGAGACGCCTTGAACGCCGTCTTCAATCATCCGGTTGACGGCATTGCCGCCCGCCCCGCCAACGCCAATTACTTTGATAACTGCGTTGTTGTTGTCATCTGAATCAAAAGTAAAATCCAAAGCCATCTACGTTTACCACCCTTAATCAAAGAACTTTCTGAAAAATGCAGCTAAGCCCTTGTTTTTATTTTCGTTATTATTAGTCTTTTCTTCATGCCGGGTTTCAGTGTCTACTTCCCCATCATGCTTAGTCTTATTATAAGCTAATTCAGTGTCATTTTCAGCTTTCCGCGTCACTCTTTTAGCATTTTTTTGACTATTTCCGGCACTGGCCGGCCGCTCGTTTGAAGCAAGAGCTGAATCTTGATAAATCACGGTGTTGGCCAGGTAGCCGATATCGCTCAAGCTGTTGGCATAGTTGACGATCCCGTAGGCCACTGAATAAACCGGATTGCGCAGGCCAATCTGGGCTGGCTGGTAGATCTTGGCCTTGACATCATAGTCGGCCGCAACCAATTCATCAATCCCAGCCAAAAGGGCGCTGCCGCCAGTGATGATGACCCCGGCTGGAAGAGACAGGGCATCATGGTTGTACAGGCCCCGGCCGACCCGGCGCAGGATCTGCTGCAGGCGGGCGTTGATGATCTCGCTGAGATACTTCTCGCTGATCAGGTTATTTTCGTCCTTGCCCACGGCCTTGACCGCGAATTTTTCATTTTCAGAAGCCAGGTCCGGGTCGGCATAGCCGTAGTCCCGCTTCAAGGCTTCAGCATCGCTCATGGTCGTTGACAAAACCACGGAAATGTCGTGGGTAATGTCGGCAGCCCCCTTTAGGTCAACCGTGGCGTACTTGATCTGTCCGTCGCGGATAACCGTGGCGGTCGTGCTGCCGCCGCCCATGTCCAAAAGGATGGCCCCAAAGGTTCTTTCAGCTTCATCCAGCGCCACGCTGGAAACGGCCATCGGTGCCGGAACAAAGAAGTTGTTCCGGATGCCGGCGTGATTCAAAACCGTGTTGATGTTGTGAATTTCCGCTGACGGCGCCGTCATTACCAACCCCTGCACGAGCAGGGAGCGGGCAATCATGGTCCGCGGGTCGTCAACGTCCTTTTCCCCGTCGATCAAAAAGCGGCTTGGGAAGAAGGCTACTGCCTGCCGGTCCTTTTTCTTGGCAGCCTTGATGGCGGCATAGATGACCTGCTGCACATCTTCATTAGCGACTTCCTTGCCGGAATCAGAAATGTTGACCAGGCCGGTCGAGCTTTCCAGCTGCAGCATGCTGACTGGCAAGGCAGTCACTACCCGGTTGATCTTGCTATTGGTCTTCTCACTGACCTGCTGAATCGCGTTCTTGACAGATTCAGCAACTTGATCGATATCGACGATCTTGCCATGCCGCATCCCCCGGGTTGGCGTGGCCACTGCCCCGTAAACCTGCAGCTCTTGATGAGCAGCGTCGGCAACAACGACTTTGATGCTCGTGGTCCCAATGTCCAAACCAACTAACAAAGTTGAATTATCCAAGTTTCCTTCCCCCAATTCTAATATTTAGATAATATCATAATTCTTTAAAAATACAAAATTAAGACAAGCCGTAAGCCTTTTTTTCCGCACTGGTCAAAGGGCGGGTAAAGGCACCGACTTCCATATCAATGACACTGTTGGTTGTCAAATCCTGTTTAATCGAGTTATAGTACTTAACCTTGGATTTTATCGTCTCAGTGTTGCCGATTATCACATTGCCATCTTTCATGACCAGAATCATCTGGGTTTTGCGTCTGGTATTGCCAGACAGCATCTTGACCTGCTTTTTGAAATATTCAGGAAAAGAGTTAAAAATTTTAAGGTTGGTCTTCAAGGCCACCTGCTTGCTGTAGCCGATAAAAAGCGGCTTGTCGTGGTCGACCTCGCTCCAGGTCAAGCTCTTAGTCCCCAGTTCTCCATTGGCGAGAATCTTCCGGTAGCTGAACCCGTCTTTGATGTAGCCAATCACTTTCCGCTCATGCACCTGCATGTTCAAAGTGTTCAGCCCCTTAACTGATAAAGTGACCGAAGCCACTTCAGGGTATTTAGCGGCCAGCTTCTTGCCGATCTTCTTTTGTCCCCGCAAGGCATCAACGACCTTGTCAGAAGCCTTGATCTGGGCTACTTCCACCATGCTTTTGCCATCCAGGTCATCGGCTCCGAGCACCCTGACCGTTGATACGTCAGCTAAAGGCGAGACGTAGTAGGTTAAAAAAGCGATGACCAACAGGCAGACGGCCATGATCGAACCCAGCCGGGTCAAGAGGCCCCGCCGGCGTTCTTTCTTAAGCGAAGTAAGCTGGCTCGACAATTTGCGTGTTTCCTGCCCCTGGCCAGGTTCGTGGCGTAAGAATTTAGAGAGCTCCTCTTCCGGGTCTCTGCGGGTTATCCGTTTGCGAGCCATTGCTTCCTCCTAATCTTTTTTCATCAGTTTTTCTTGGAAATTTCCTTCATGACCTTGATGACCTGGTCAGACGCATCTGGCACGCCCAAGGCCTTGGAAGCCTGCCGCATTTTTTCCGCATAGCTCTGGTCCAAGAGCAAGTGGTCGATTGAAGACACGAAGGTGTTTTCGTTCAAGTCGTCTTCAGCAATCACCAAAGCCGCCCCGGCCTTTTCCAGGTCCATAGCATTCTTCATCTGGTGGTTGTGGGTCACGTTAGGACTGGGAATCAAGATGACTGGCACGCCCAAGGCCGTGAACTCAGCCAGGCTGGTTGCCCCGGACCGGGAAACAACGCAGGTCATTTCCGGCAAAAGGCCCGGCATGTTAGCGATATATGGCACAACCTTGATGGAGTCGCCGTAGTCAACATCAGCCAGCTTCTTTTCAATTGCGTCATAGTAGTAAGTCCCGGTTGCCCAGATCACTTGGTAAGGCTTCTTCTTCAGCTCCATCAAAGACTTGAGCATGACCCGGTTGATGGCCAAAGCACCCCGGGAACCCCCGAAGACCAGGACAGTCGGGATCTGAGGGTTAAGGCCCAAATCGCCCTCCAGGTCAACTGGCTTGGCGTTTAAGCTCAAAACCTGCTGGGAACGCGGGTTGCCGGTCTTGACCAGCTTCTTTTTTTCCGGAAATTCCTTGGCCGCGTCATCAAAAGTGTAGCAGATCTTATCCACGTAGTGACCTAAGAACTTGTTGGCCACCCCGACCACGGAGTTGGACTCGTGGATCATGGTCGGAATCTTCATCTTGCTGGCTTCGTAGACAATTGCCCCGCTGACGTAGCCGCCTGTCCCCAGGACAACGTCCGGCTTAAAGTCAGCCAGGATTTCCTTGGCCCGCTTGGTCGCCTTTAAAAAAAGCTGGATAGTCTTAACATTGTTCAGCAGGTGCTTTCTGTCAAAGCCCTGGATGTCAATGGTTTTAAAGTTGACCCCGGCGGCAGGCACGATCTTTGATTCCAGCCCCTTCTTGGTGCCGACGAACAAAATCTCATCGTCTTGGCAAATGCCTTCTTCCTTTAGGCGTTCAATCAAGGCCATGATGGGATAAATGTGGCCGCCAGTGCCGCCACCAGAAAAAATAACTCTCATTTTATTTCTCTTCCAATTCTTTTACATACTTGACAAAATATTCGCCGCGTTCTTCAAAGGTCTTGAACTGGTCCCAGGAAGCGCAGGCTGGTGAAAAGAGCAGGACGTCGCCGGCTTCAGCTAGCTTGGATGCTGCCTTAACCCCTTCATGCAGGTTGTCAACGACCACGATGGTCTTGATCCCGGCCTTTCTGGCCGCGTCAGCCAGCAGGTAGCGGGTTTCCCCGTAAGTTACGATGGCCTTAACGTGCTTTTTAAACAAATCGATCAGGGAGTCAAAGACAAAGCCCCGGTCCAGGCCCCCGGCCAAAAGGACTTCCGGCTCTTTGAAGGACTGGATGGCCACGGTGGCCGCTTCAATGTTGGTTGACTTGGAGTCATTGTAGACCTTGACCCCGTCAAGGGTGGTCACATACTGCAGGCGATGTTCAGCCCCGGTGAAGGTGGACAAAACGGCCGCGATGTCGTCCTTGCCTGCCCCCATCAGGCTGCTGATACCGATGGCAACCAGGGAGTTCTGCAGATTGTGGATCCCCGGCAGCTTGATGTCGGCAATCTTCATCATCTTTTCTTCGCCATGCATCAAGTAATCCTGGCCGATGTAGAAGTCAGCGGCTGGATCATTTTCACTGAAGGTCAGAATCTTGGCCTTAGTTGCCTTTTCTTCTTTAGCCAGGATGTCCTTTTGGTCAAAGTTGGCCAGGAAGTAGTCGCTCTCCTTTTGGAAGCGGCCAACGTTCAGCTTGGCGTCAACATAGTTGTCAAAAGTCTTGTGGTAGTCCAGGTGGACATTGTTGTAGATGTCAACGATAGCCGCTACCTTTGGTTCAATGTCGGTTACCCCCATCAGCTGGAAGCTGGACATTTCCACGACCAAAAGGTCATCTGGGCCGGCTTGGTCTAAAACTACTTCAGAAATCGGCCAGCCAATGTTGCCGACCGCGTAAGCGTGATGGCCCTGCTTTTGCAGGTAGTGGTCCATGATCTGCTGGGTCAGCATGACCGTGGTGGTCTTGCCGTTTGACCCGGTTACGCAGACGTAAGGCGATTCGCTGGCACTTAAAGCAACTTCAGGCTCAGTAATGATGGGAACCCCTTTTTCGCTGGCCTTGGCCACCATCGGGTTCTCGTAAGGGATGCCGGGATTTTTAACCAGGTAGTCAAACTTTTCCTGGTCAAACAGGTCGACTGGGTGACTGCCGCCAATTACTCTGACGCCCAGGTCAGCCAACTGCTTGGCTTTAGGGTCAGCAGCCAGGTCTGCCTTGTCATTTAAAGTCAGGCGCGCGCCCAGCTTGAGGAGCAGCTTGCTGACCGCGAAGCCGCTCCGGCCCAGACCTAAAACAAGAATGTTTTTACCAGCATATTTATCGATTTCTTTCATCGTTTAATTATCCCCAAATCATCAAATAAATTCCGCTGCCAATCAGTCCAACCAGCCAGAAGGCCAGGTCGACCTTCCATTCGGACCAGCCCAGCATTTCAAAGTGGTGGTGGATTGGCGTCATTTTAAAAATCCGCTTGCCAGTCGTCTTAAACGAAGCGACCTGCAAAATAACGCTGGCCGTTTCACAGACAAAGACGATCCCGATCAAAAGCAAGGACCATGGCCGGCCCAAGAAGATGCTGACCACTGCCAGCCCGCCCCCGAGGGCCAGGGAACCAGCATCCCCCATAAAGATCTTAGCCGGCTTGTGGTTGAACATGAAGAAGGCGGCCAAGCCCCCCATTACCGCCATACAGAAGACCAGAACGCCAAAATTCTGGCTCTTAAAAGCCAGCCAGGCATAGGTACCGTAAGCGATAAAGGACAGACCGGTTGCCAGGCCGTCCAGACCATCTGACAGGTTGACGGCGTTTGAAAAGCCGACCAGCCAGAAGACTTCAAACAAGGTAAAGAGGGCCATGTTCTTGACCACCCCGGCAAAAGGCAGGTAGAGGCCAAAGTCAAAATTGTCACTGGCCGCCAGCAAAACGATCCCGGCAGCTACGACCAGCTGCAGGGCCATTTTTTGCCAAGCTCTAAGACCCAGGTTCCGCTTGAAAAAGAGCTTTAAGCCGTCATCCAGGAAGCCGATAACCCCGTAGCCCAAAAGAGCAACTAACAAAATCCAGACCGTCTTGGTCAACTGGCCCTTATACGCGCAGATGGCGATCGTTGCGACCGCGGCTGAAAGCACGAAGACCGTGCCCCCCATGGTCGGGGTCCCCGACTTTTTTTCATGCCATTTCGGCCCTTCATCCCGGATCTGCTGGCCTTCGTCGTGGCTTCTCATCCAGATAATCAGCCATGGCAAAAGCAAGGCGCTTAATACCAGCGAAATCATAAAAGCAATCAAACTTGCTTGCATCGATCTATTACTCCTTTAACTCTACTTTCAATTTCGTTCCTGATTTAACTACCGTCCCCTGAGCCAGACTTTGCGACTTAACTTTGCCGCCGCCTGACAGCTGCAGCTTGATTCCAGCCAGGGAGGCATAAGCCTCCAGCTGGCTTTCAGTCCAGCCGGTCAAATCCGGCAGGCTGATCTTGCCGCTAGTCAAGGCAAAGACAGTGCTGCCGACGGATACCGTTTCACCCGCCGCTGCCTTTTGACTGAGAACTTTAGAATCAGTCCCCAGGCGGACCAGGTTGAGACCATTTGAGGTCGCTGTCTTTTTAGCCTTGGCATAAGTCATGCCGGTAAATTTTGGCACCTTGACTACGGCAGAAGCTGACTTGTCCCCCTTGTTCAAAAGCACCAGCCGGCTCATCATCGGATTAAAGATCTGGGCCAGGATAGTTTCGGCTCCGCTGCCCAGCTTGCTTGGCTGCTTCATGGTCAAGTAGATGCAGTAACGGGGATTGTCAGTTGGGGTAATCCCCACGACTGAGAAGATGTAGTTCCGGTCCCCGGTCATGTAGCCGCCTGTTGACTTGGCAATCTCAGCCGTCCCGGTCTTGATCCCGAAGTCCTTGCCCTTCATGTAGTAGATGTGCCCAGTCCCGATTTCCTTGTCCAAAACCTTCTTCATGTTCTGCACGACTACTTTTCTGGTCTGGGCCGTAAAAATCTTCTTGCCAACCTTCTGGACCTTGTAGCTCTTGACCGTCTTGCCGGAAGAATCGGTAATTTTTTCCACCAGCTGCGGCTTGACCATCTGCCCGTTGTTGGCCAGGGCACTGTATACCTGCATCATCTGCATGACGTTGACCGTGACCCCTTGACCAAAGGAAGTTACCGCCTGGTCAACCGGACTTGAGAAAGGCATGCTGCCGGAAACTTCACCTGGCAGGGTAATCCCGGTCTTGTGGGTAATGCGGAACATCTCAAGGTACTTGCGCCAGAGCTTGGCTCCCATCTTCTTTTCCATGTAGACCATCCCGACGTTACTGGAGCGCGGGAAGGCCTGGGAGAACGGAATCGTTCCCCAGCCGGACTTCTGCCAGTTATAGATGGTGGAGCCGGAAACAGTGATCGATCCTGACCGGTAGTAGGCCTTGGGATTATAGTTGCCACTGTTAACCGCGGCCGCCAGGGACAGGATCTTGAAAACAGAACCTGGCTCGTAGCTGGACTGAACCAGGAGGTTGCTGCCCGCCTTGCTGATTCCGGCCTTGGTCTGGGAGTTGAAGGTCGGCCGCTGGGAAGCAGCCAGGATCTTCCCGGTCTTCAAGTCTTCAATAACTGCCGTCATGGCTTTCGGCTTGTATTTCTTCTGCACCTTGCTCATGTAGGACTCCAGGGCACTCTGCAGCTGAGAGTCAATCGTCAAGTAGAGATTATCCCCGTCTTTAGCTGCCTTGTAGGAGTGGGACCCGCTTGGCAGCTGGTTTTCCGTGGAGTCAACCATGCTGGTCTCATAACCGTTGGTCCCTTTGAGGATCTTGTTAAAGTAGGCTTCAAGACCCGTGACCCCCTCCAGTTCCGTCGTCTGCGTCTTGGAATTGTTCTTTGAAACCGTGTAGCCAACCACGTTTGAGGCAAAAACCCCGTTTGGATACAAGCGAGACGGCGTCTCCATAAACTTGATCCCGGTTAGGTGCATGGCCTGGATCTTCTTTTTCTCAGTCAAGGTTAAACCGGATCCGGCCGTCCCGAACTGAACCTGGAAGGTGTTTTTATCCTTAGGGTTCAGATACTTAATGATTTTCGCCTTGGAAAGCGGCAAAACCGTAGCCAGCTTTTCAGCCGTTTTCTCCTTGTCCTGGACATAGAGCGGTTTCTTATTGGAGTCGACATATGTCTTGTCCAAAATCGCGTAAACCGTGTAGGTGTGAGAGTCCTGGGCAATGATCAAGCCGTTCTTGTCATAAATCGTGCCCCGGTTAGCCGTCAAAACAGTGTTTCGCCGGTAAATCGCGGCAGTTCTCTTGCTGATGTCCTGGCCGTCAATGGTCTTGGAAATCGACAGATAGAGCATGCGGCCAGCAAAAAAAAGAAAAACCAAAGCAACGACTAGCTCTAGAATTCTCCCAACTGT
>SFHY01000089.1 GCA_004556255.1 Lactobacillus delbrueckii | reverse complement strand
AGCCAGTAAGAAATGGGAAGGAGGGAAAGCAAAATGGCAAAACACGATGTTGAATTTGATTATTTCCATGGTCTTTCACTCCTGTTTTTCCGCCATCCAGCAAACTGGATTTTGTGCGCTCATATTCATTATAAAGTAAGAATGATTTTTCTTAAAGTTATAAAAGCACATTTCTAATATAAACTGAAAACGTCTTAATTCATTCTTAAAAAAGAAACACGAAATATAATTTATCGGTTATTATTTCTTGTTTATATTATATTTGTTGCGAGCCGCAATTAAAAGGCTTTCATTAACTTCTTCGGCAAAAGCTCTTGCCCAGGCTTTTGTCTGGTGGTAAGCTTGCAGTAAATCATTTTTATAAAAGTATAGGTTACCTTTACTTTTATAATCTGGTTCGACGATCGCCTGTTTTTATGTCATTTTCTTTTTGTTTATTTTTTCAAGAGGTTACAAAATGGATTCTAAAGAAATCAGTTCTAAAAACAAGGCCAGCTTTTGGTCCTCCAAGCTTTCCGCCCACGCCATGACCCTAATTCCCGCCGCCGTCGGAATCAACTATGTTGCCAAAGCCTTTGCTGAAGGGCTGAAATTGCCGGTCTGGCTGGGGTCACTTGGGACTTTCCTGGCCAGCATGCTGGCTGGTCCTGTCGCCGGGGCCATCAGCGGTTTTATCAACAATGTCATCTACGGTTTGACCCTGTCACCCGTTTCCACCGTTTACGCCTTGACCAGCATCGGGATCGGCCTGGCGGTTGCCTGGCTGAACCAGCGGGGCTTCTTCAAGCGGCCAGTTACTGTCTTGCCAGCGGCTGTTTTGATTGCCCTGGTTTCAGCCTTAATCTCCACCCCGCTCAATGTCATCTTTTGGAGCGGACAGACCGGGATTGCCTGGGGAGATGCCCTCTTTGCCTCCCTGGTTGCCAAGCACGTGAACATTTGGATTGCCTCATTTCTTGATGAATTTGTTCTTGACCTTTTGGACAAGACGGTCGTCGCCTACCTGGCCTTTTTGATCTACAAGCAGCTGCCAAAGCGCCTGGTCTACTTTTTCAAGGGGACTGAAGAATGAGAAATAACGCGGAAGACCTGGCCCTGCCCACCTGGCAGGCGGCCATTGACCCCATCAGCAAGCTGCTCTTGATCTTACTCTTTACGCTCGCGGCTTTCACGGCCGGAAATCTGCCCAGTGCTAGTATCATCCTCGCTGCGAGCTTCATCCTGGCCCTTTTGACCAAAAATCTCCATGCCCTTTGGGGAATGTGCGCCTTCAGCCTCTTCCTCATCTTGACCATGCTTTTGATTCAAGGGCTCTTTTGGCCGGGCAACCATACCGCGGCTTTTTCAGTTGCATCTTTGACCTTTTACCAGGAAGGACTGGTCCACGCGGCTCTTTTAGCCTGCCGGATTCTGACCATTATTTTTTCCAGCAGCTTTTTTATCCAAACGACGACCATTTCAGAAAATGCCCGCTACCTGGAAAATTCCGGTTTGTCCTACCAGCAGGTCTACGTCCTCATGTCGGTCTGCTATATCCTGCCGCAGATGCGGGAGAACCTGCGCAAGATCCAGCTGGCCCAGAAGGCCCGGGGGATCGCGCCAGCCAAGTCCCTGCTCTCCCGGATCAAAAATCTCTTTCCCGTCCTTTTGCCCTTGATCGTCAAGAGCTTCCAGCAGGCCATGAACCGGTCGATCGCCCTGCAGCTGCGCGGCTATGCCAACCCTAAGCGGCGGGCGGCCAGCTTGAAACAGAACTGACCATCAGCCAGCTCAGCCTCCGCTACCTGGGCTTTGAAAATCTGGCTTTAGAAAATATTTCTGCCCAAAGCCGCGGTAAGCGAATTGGCATTATCGGACCTAGCCATGCCGGTAAAAGCAGCCTTTTGGCCCTTTTAGCCGGGATTGCCGGGAAAATGATCCCCGCCAAGTTTTCCAGTTCAGTCCGGATCAACGGAGAAGAGCTAGAAGCTTGGCGAAGCCAGCATGAAATTGCCCTGCTTTTGCAAGACCCGGCCAGCCAGCTGTCCGGTTTAGCCGACACCATTTATGACGAATTAGCTTTTTCCCTGCTCAACCAGGGAAAAAGCGATGAGGAAATAGAAAGTGCAGTTAAGCGGGCTGCTGACCAGCTGGACTTGACCAATTTGCTGGGCCAGTCGCCAAACCAGCTTTCTGGCGGCCAGACCCAGCGGGTAGCTATCGCCACCGCCCTGGTCACTGAGCCCGACCTGCTTTTGCTCGACGACCCGACCAGCCAGATGGATCCCTTGGGCCGCCAGCACTTTTTCAGCTGGCTGGAAAAAATCTCCTGTCCTTTCATAATCGTCTCTAGTGAGCTTGACGATTTAGCCACCATTTGTGACCAAATCTGGGTCTTAAAAGACGGCCGCCTGGTAATGGCGGACTCTCCTCAGGAAGTTTTCAACCAGCTGGACGATCAGGCAATTGACAAGCCAGTCGCCTGGAAGATGGCCAAAAAGCTGGATCTTAAACTCAATGGTCGCTACCCAGTCAATGCCCGTGAACTAAAGGAAACTGCTGAAAATGCAAATTAAAATTGAAAACCTTCATTATATATACCCAGAATCAAATTTTTCCCTGGACATCCCAGACTTGACTCTTTCTCCCGGCTTGATCTGCCTGGTTGGGCAAAACGGGTCCGGCAAGTCCACCTTCTTGAAACTTTTAGCTGACCTCCTGCCGGCCGGAGATGCGATTAAAGCTGATGGTCAAGCATTGCCTGATTTTCTGGCTTCTGACCGCTTGAGCAAGATCGCCTATGCCTTTCAAGATCCCAATGACCAGCTTTTTAACTCCAGCGTGGAGAAAGAACTGGCCTGGTCCATGAAGCAGGCCAAACTGCCGGAAGACGAAATCGCCAGAAGAACGGAAGCCGCCCTTAAAGAATTTGGTCTGGCAGAATTCCGGGACTTAAACCCTTACGACCTGTCTCTTTCCGGAAAGAAATTATTGACCATCGCCTCCGCCTTAGTCCTTGACCCGGAGGTCTGCCTGCTAGACGAGCCTTTGATGAGCCTGGATTATCCTGGCCGCTGCCGGGTCACCCGCCTACTTGAAAAGCGGCTGGCCCGGGGCAAAACCGTGATCATGATCACCCACGACATGGACTGGCTGGCCGAAAATTGCCAGGAGGTTTATGCCATGAGCCAGGGCCAGCTGGTCTACCACGGCCCGGTTCACCAGCTCTTTAGTGACCAGGATCTTTTAGACCGCCTGGGCCTTTTGCCGGCCAAGACCTGGCAGCTCAGCCAGCTGCTGGGGCTTAAGCCGGAAATCCTTACGTTAAAATAAACCGAAGCAGCGGCAAAAATATCGTAAATGTTTTGTATGCGCTTCATCTTGTTCTCATCAGTTACTCTATCTTTTTAGCCCGCCACTATAACTTTTAGTTTGTTTTAGCTGCTTTTTTACCTAAAAATCCTCTTAAAAGCAGGTAAAATCATGCTTAATTTTATACGAAAGCGCTTGCAAAATCATCCCTGTTTTTTTACAATTAATTATGTAAGGAAAGTAAAAGCAAGCAAGGAGGATGATTTTGATGCTTTTTCATCGCAGTGGGAGCAAGAAACGCAAGCATGAATTTCCGACCGCTTATTCGGTCATCATCATCGTTTTGGTGCTCGTCCAGCTTTTAACCTTTTTCATCCCGGCCGGCAACTATGCCACGGTCTCTTATGACCAGTCGGCCAAGGATTTTGCCATCACCATGCCGTCCGGCAAGGTCAAGCACGAACCAGCAACGCAGAAGACCCTCGACCGCTATAAAGTCAAGATCGATGCCAAGAAATTAATCGACGGCACTATCTATAAACCAGTGGCTATTCCGGATTCCTACCAGAGAGTTAATGTCAAGAAGCCTAATTTCCGGGAAGCTGTCGTCCAGTTTTTGACTTCCCAGGTGCAAGGGATTGCCGACTCAATCGACATTATCACCTTTATCTTGATCCTCGGGGGGATCATCGGAGTTGTCTACGCCAACGGGGCCATCAACTCGGGGATGCAGGCCCTGTCTGAACATATCAAGGGTAAGCAGATTCTCTTGATCGTCATCGTTATGGGCCTGATCGCCCTGGGCGGGACCACTTTTGGCCTGGCTGAAGAAACCATGGCCTTCTACCCGATGCTGATCCCGGTCTTCTTGGAGGCCGGCTATGACACGATGACCGTGGTCGCCACCATCTTCCTGGGCACCACTTTGGGGACTTTGGGTTCAACCATCAACCCCTTCTCAACAGTTATCGCTTCAAACACGGCCGGGGTCAACTTTGCCCGGGCCCTGCCTTTGAGAATCATCATGCTCCTGGTTTCCCTGGGGGCCGGGATGCTCTACACCATCATCTATGCTGAAAAAGTCCGCAAGGATCCAAGCAAGTCCTTGGTCTACGACCAATATGAGGAAAACAAGAAGAAGTATCTTGCTTTTGACTCACAGGCTGACAAGGGCGACTTCACCTGGCGGCAAAAGCTGACTCTGCTCACCTTCGTGGCTGGCTTTTTGGTCATGATCTGGGGCGTCCAGAGCCAGGGCTGGTACTTCACGGAAATTGCGGTCGTCTTCCTGGCCGTATCCTACCTCCTCTTCCTGGTTTCCGGCTTGAGTGAGCACCGCTTTATGGAAAGCTTCGTCAATGGCGCGGCTGACCTTTTAGGGGTTGCCTTGACGGTCGGCCTGGCCCGGGCAGTCTCCATCGTGATGGATGAAAGCCACACCAGCGACACCATCATGTACTTCTTCAGCAAGCAAATCACTGGCATGAACAAGCTGGCCTTCGTCTGGGTCCTCTTCTTGATCTACATCGTCCTCGGCTTCTTTATCCAGTCTTCCTCTGGCCTGGCTGTTCTGTCCATGCCAATCATGGCTCCGCTGGCCAACATCGTCGGCGTCGACCGGGCCAGCGTAATCGATGCCTACAACTGGGGGCAGGGCTACATCGGCTTGATCGCCCCAGTCGGATTGATTTTGATGTCCCTGGCCATGGTCAACATCAGTTTTGACTGCTGGTTTAAGTTCATCTGGAAGCAGCTGGTCATCCAGTTCGTGATCTGTCTGATCTTCCTGGGAATCGGCCTCCTGGTCTACTAGACACATTTATCGCTCCTTAAAGAAGCAAGGTAAAGGAAATTCCTTTTACCTTGCTTTTTTGCTTAATATTTGTCTTTTGCCACTTTTGTCGTTTCACGCTGTCACATTTTTTGGGATTTTCTTTTTTAAAGGCCATAAGCAGCTTGATATGACTAGCTTTTCCATTAAATTTTACTGTTTAACAGCCTTGGTGCACAAATTAATTTTGCCCAGCTTTTAAGAGAAAAAGCTTGTTATTACGCGATTATACCTCTACTCCTTGTAACCGGTTAAAATGGCGTTTTGGTTTCACGAGGCCATGACAAAAAGGCTTTTTACTGGTAAAATCGCCCTAAAAACGTTGAAAATTCGAGGTAAATTATGGAAATTCTTGATATTGTGGATAAAGAGGGCCGGCCTACCGGGCAGACCATTGAGCGCAGTGAAGCCCACCGGATTGGAGCCTGGCACCGCTGCGCCTCAGTTTGGATCATCCGGCAAAAAGCCGGCAAATGGCAAGTCCTCCTACAGAAAAGATCAGCCAATAAGGACTCCTACCCGGGCTGCTTTGACACCTCTTCAGCTGGCCACATTGATGCCGGAGACGAGCCCCTGGAAACGATCATCAGAGAGCTGGAAGAAGAACTGGGCATCAAGAGCCAGGCGACTGACTTTACCTTTATCGGTACCTTCCACAACTGTTACGACGAAGTCTTCCACCAGGCAGAATTCAAAAACCGGGAAGTCTCCTTTGTTCACGTTTACTCTAAACCGGTTGACGAAAAGAAATTAGTCTTGCAGGAAGAAGAAGTTTCAGCTGCTTCTTGGTTTGACCTTGATGAAGTCTGGGAGAAGGCGCTGGCCAAAGACCCGGCCTTCTGCACCCCGGTGGGCGGATTAAAGCTTTTGCGGGAATACCTGCAAAAATTATA
>SFHY01000088.1 GCA_004556255.1 Lactobacillus delbrueckii | reverse complement strand
GCTAGTGTTAGCTTAACCACAAAAAATGCATTCAACTATTAGAATGCATTTTTCAATCGATCTTCGGCAATAGGCTGAAGAATATAAGGAAAAGCAGGGTCACTCATAAACCTCCGCTTTACTTGGAGATGAGCTGCCTCCATCTAATCCATCAGATTTAATTTTCTCAACCGGACTTTAACAGCCAACATACTTAGACGAGATTCTCAATTGAATGGTGAAGCTGAAAGAAAAAGTGTTGAACGACTACTCCGTCGAGTAATCATCCAACACTAGATTAGTATGTTTCATTTTCTGATAAATTGCTCGTCGCCAGCTGCTTCTTCTGCTGAAACATAGCGCTCAACGCTCATGTGCAGGTCGTACTTCTCGCGCAATTCAGCCAGCTGGCCCATCATCGGCGAAGCGTGGTGGACATCCAGCGCCTCCTGGTTTTCCCAGCTGTCGATCAAGAGGATGGTTTCCGGGTCAGCGAGTGGCTGGAAGTACTCGTAGCGGAGGTTGCCGGCTTCTTCCCGGATGGCCTGGGCCACCCCGCTTGCTTCCATTTCTTCCGCGAACTTGCGGGCACTGCCGTTTTGCCCGTGGTAGTAAAGATTGACTGTTAAGCTCATTTTTTCTCCTTTGCATTATCAGCTTCGTTTTATTTTTACGCTATTCCAGATCCAGATCAGCAGCCTGGCCATCATGCTTTTGCCACTGGCAGTCAGTTAATTCCAAGTGGCTGAAAGCAGCCTTGAAGGATGAATCTTCCGGGCTGCAGGCGTAGATGCCAAAGCGAACCGTCCCGCCGCCTTCCAGCAGGTGACAAATTCGCATCTGCTTGTAGGTCACTCCGTCTTCTGAACATTCGATGCAGTAGTCATCTTCCCGGCGGCTGAGCCGATACCACATCGACTTGACCGTGGCCGGGATCTCGGTTGTCGCCCAGTCGGAATAGCCATGATTGGTTACCACGCTGCCCAGGTGCTGGAAGTCTTCATTCTCATATTCAATTGCCCCCTTAAGCCAATTTTCGCTGTCGAGGTACAGCACTACCCCGCATTGGTCAAAGCGATGATGACTGGCAAAGTCAGTTTTGACGATGAAAGAAAAGAACTTCTCATCACTGGACACTTGCAGAACCGGGGCATTGTCATTGCGGAAATGGTAGTAAGTCCGCTGCCACAAGTCCGTGTGCGGCTTGGTCACGATCTCAATCTTATTAGCTGAAATAGTATAGCTGGCTGGTTCTCTGGTCCAAGTCAGCTGGTCTACCGGAAACTTCATTTTTTCTCCCTTAACGCATCAAATTCTTATTCTGTTGCTTATTATAGCCTAAAATTCAAAAAATCTCCCTCTAGCATTTGATCTGCTAGAGGGAGTTTTGCTCTCTATTAAAATTAAAATTTTTTGCTACAAGTCCAGCAGGCCGTCTTCGTCGAGGATTTTCACCTGCTTGCCTGTCCTTTTCAGATAGCCCATTTTTTCGAGGAGTTTGAATTTGCGGGAGAGGGTTTCGGGAGTAGTCCCCAAGTAAAGGGCAATATCTTTCATCTTCATGGACAGCTGGACCTGGTCGCTTCCAGCCACTTTAGCCAAGTCGAGCAGGTAGCTGGCCAGCCTTTCTTCGACCCGCTCCATGGCCAGGAACTGGGTTTGTCTTTCCGTGGCCAGCAGCTTCTGGGTGCTGAGTTCCAGCAGTTTGAGGGAGAGCTGGGGATTTTCCAGGAGAACCTGGTTGAAGTCTGCCTTGCTCAAGCTGCAGATTTCCGTGTTCTCCATGGCCTGGCCGAAGAAGCTGTCATTTTCCAGGCCAAAAAGCTGCTTTTCCCCTTCATAGTCACCCGGCTGGGCAACCCGGAGCAGCTGCTCGCGGCCGCTGGCGGACAGCTGGTAAACCTTCATGTTTCCCCGGGCCACGATCTGCAGCTTTTCATCCCCTGGCTGAAAAATCGTCTCACCTTTTTGATAGCGCCGGTGGCTGGCCAGGGAATTGATCTTAAGCTGGTCTTTTTCTGGCAAGTCCGCGAATAAGGGAACCAGGCTGACACATATATGCTGCATTTTGCTCTCCTCTGCTGGTAAAAATTAGCCCTGGACCAAGTGGTCGAATTCTTCCAGGGTCTGGTAGGTCTTAGTCATCGCCCCGCAGGCGTCGGCCGGAATGGCGTAATCCGCGGTCAAGGACCGCAGCTTGCTGAAGTCGGCAGTCAAGTCTTCCTGGCCGGCTTTCACCCTCTTTTGGATGTCTTCGTAAACCTTGCGGACTTCAAAGACTTCCGGGTGGTGGGCGCCGTGGGCCTTGGTAATTGCTTGCGTATATAAGTCTAACATTTCATCGTTCTTGGCAAAAAATTCCTTGATCATCATTTTTCTCCTTTTTTCTATATCAGTCGCTTTTCTTGTTTTTGCTTTTTTCTCTTATTTGGCACTGGCCTTCAAGACGTCATAGCCGATATTCTTCACGGCTTGCGTGATCGTGTCCAAATTGGTTTTGTCCGGGTCGAAGTTGGCCTTGGCCTTGCTTGCGTTGAAGAGGACCTTGACGCTGGTCTTTTCAACCCCGTCGACATTGGCGATGGCCCCCGCGATCTTCTGCATGCAGGTCGGGCAGGCTAATGTTTCGAGTTGTAAAATTGCTTTTTGCATGATTTCTTGTCCTTTCTTTTTTCTTATTGGATGCTCTCAATGCCCTTAGTATACGGGCCTTCTGCTTGAGAAAAATTGTTTTCTATCAACTTTCGCGATTTTTGCAATTTTGACCGGTAGGCCAGAAGGCGCATGGCGTTTAAGATCACGACCAGGATGCTGCCTTCGTGAACGAACATCCCGATGGCCATGTTCATCCATGAGCTGGCTAACACGCTGACCAGCAGGATGGCTACGACAGCCAGGGCGATGGTGATGTTCTCAATCATGTTCCGCCGGGTGGCCTTAGCCAGGGCCAGAGCCCGCGGAATCCGGTCAAAGCTGCCGTTCATGAGGACCACGTTTGAAGTCTCAATTGCCACGTCAGTCCCGCTGCCCATGGCAATCCCGATGTCTGCCCGGGCCAGTGACGGACTGTCGTTGATCCCGTCGCCGACAAAGGCTACGATTTCACCGGCTGCCTGCCGCTTTTTGACAAATTCGGCCTTGTCTTCTGGCAAAAGCTGGCCATATGTCTCAGTGAGGCCCAGTTCTTCCGCTACCAGGTCAACCGTCTTCTGGTTGTCACCGGACAAGAGGAGCAGGTTCTTGACGCCCAGCTTCTTTAAAGCAGCCAGGTCTTCCTTGACCCCGGCCCGGATCTCGTCCTTTAAGCCTAAAGCAAGTTCCAGCTGCCCGTTTACAGCCACCAGAACCAGGGAATTGCCAGCAC
The DNA here is from genome assembly GCA_004556255.1 of Lactobacillus delbrueckii. GTDB lineage: Bacteria > Bacillota > Bacilli > Lactobacillales > Lactobacillaceae > Lactobacillus > Lactobacillus delbrueckii_B. Next base: position 2,685 of record SFHY01000088.1, on the reverse strand, counting down.
TTGTCAGCTCTTCCATGTCCTTTTCCATTTCTTTTGTGACCGGGACATGGTACTGGTCAAGCAGGTAGCGGTTGCCGACCAGGACCTGCTGGCCAGCTACTTGAGCAACGATCCCGCCGCCCTGGAGGACCTGGGAGGCTTCAACTTCTTTAGCTTCCAGGTCTTCATAGTAGCTAGTAATGGCTTTCGCTAAAGGGTGGGCAGATTCTTTTTCCACGCTGACCAAAAGCTGTTCAGCCAGCTGGCCCTGGCCGTACTTTTTCACCTGGCTGACTCGGGGGTCGCCGTAAGTCAAGGTCCCGGTCTTGTCGAACATGATCGTGTCGACCTTGCTGAACTTGGTGATGACTTCACTGCCTTTAAAAAGGATCCCCTGCTTGGCCCCGTTGCCGATCCCGGCAACGTTGGAAACCGGAACCCCGATAACCAAGGCACCCGGGCAGCCAAGAACCAGGATGGTTACGGCCAGTTCCAGGTCTTGGCTGATGAGGCCAACAATAATGGCCAGGAGCAGGACGACTGGGGTGTAGTACTTGGAGAAGCGGTCAATCAGGCGCTCAGCCTGGGACTTGGAGTCCTGGGCTTCTTCGACCAGTTCGATGATCTTGCCAAAAGTCGTTTCATCCCCGACTTTTTCCGCCTTGATCCGGATGGTCCCGTTTTCCAAAATAGTGCCGGCGTAGACCGGGTCACCGGGCTTTTTGCCTAAAGGCATGGATTCACCGGTGATGCTGGCTTCATTGGCCGTCCCGGAACCGGAGACGACTTCCCCGTCAACCGGGATCTTGCCGCCGGTCTTGACCAAAAGGATGTCCCCTTCGTCCAGGTCGTCTAAGTCAACTTCTTCAAAGTCGCCGTCTGCCGTCTGCCGGAGGGCGGTTTCCGGCACCATCTCCACCAGTTCCTTGATGGCTGACCGGGTCTTGGCCAGGGTCTTTTGTTCAAGGTAAGCCCCAAACAAGAAGAGGAAGGCCACGATGGCGGATTCTTCGAATTCCTGGATGACGAAGGCACCTAAGATGGCCAGGGTCACCAGCAAGTCGATACTGATGACTTTGACCTTTAAGGCCTGCCAAGCGGACGCGGCGATCGGGAAGCCGCCGATGAGGGAAGCGGCCAGGAGCAGGCCGGACTCTGCTGTTTCACTGTTAAATAACCATTTAGCGGCAAAGGCCAGGACGATTAAGATGCCCGCAATTGCCGTCAGCCGGTTGCGATTTTTCATTAACCATTTTTGCATTGATCTTTCGACCTCCTTGCTTTGATGCTTTTAATATACCGGGAAAGCAGAATTCCCCAATTGATTTCTATCAAGATCGGGATTTTTGCAAAATTTTTTACGAAAAAAGCCATCCAGGGGAATTTGATCCTCTGAATGGCTTAGTTTTAGTCGACGCGGTTGATTTTACCAGCCGCGATTGGAAGAGTGACGTGTTGGTCGTAGTGGTCGTTGATCTTGCCGCCAACGCTTTCTGGCAATTCCAGGTCGGCTGGCACGCCGTGGATGTAGACCACCCGCTTGTCCAGGGCCAGGTCCTGGTCGTTGAAGACTTCCTTGAACTTGGCTTCCAGCTTGGCTAAGTCGACATCTTTTTCATAGCTGTAGTAGCCGTTTGCGTCGGCAACTGGGTAGTTGTCGTGGGGGATGCACATTTCGTGCGGAGCCGCGTCCAGGGGCACCATAGTCGTACCGGAGACAGGTTCGGTTTCCAAAAGGTCGATAAAGCCGTCCTGGTTGGTGTCCTGGGCAAGGGTCGGCACTTGGGCATCCTTGCCGTCCGGGAAGCCATGGAAGTGTTCCCAGTGCTGGATGTTAGCCGGGGTGTCAAACATCTCCAGCTTGATGTGGAGCTTGTCTGCCTCAGTCGTGAATTCTACATAGCCGTGAGCCTGGCTGCCAATTTTTTCTGCGTTAAGAGCCGTAATGTCGGCGCGGTATTTAGTCATATTTTTTCCTCAACAAATCATGGTTATTGCTTTAACGTTAAAGAGAGTTTTAACCACTTAAAAATAAGTATATCACGTCATGACTATATTGAGTATACCATATAACAAGTCCACTTACTATTTATAAAATAACGATTTAATGGAATAAGTTTTATATAAAAATATCAACTATCTACTGTCAGCTCTCACGTAGAAAGTGCTTCGGCCAGATCCCTTCCGGATGACAAGCCCCTCTGCAGTGAGCTTCTTTAACGCGGCAAGTGCCGATGACCGGCTGACGCTTGGGCAGTGGGCCAGCACGTCAGCGCTGGTAAATTTGCCAATTTTTTCCAGGGCATAGTGCTTCACGATATCATATGCCGTGCTGCCTTGACCATGTTCAGACATTAACCCGACGCGATCTTCAAACTCAGTGTAGCAAGCCAAGATCACCTGCAACATGTAGCGGATAAAAGGCGTTGGATCATTCTTCTCTTCATGCCAGCCCAAGTCAATCTGCTGCAAAACATCGTAGTAGCGGTCCTTAGTTTTTTCAATCTGCTTTTCGATACTGATGTACTTTCCGACATTGTAGCCGCTCTTGTACAAAAGAAGCAGGGTCAACAGCCGGCTCATTCGGCCGTTGCCATCATTGAAAGGGTGAATGCACAGAAAATCGCAGATAAAAGCAGGAATCAAGATTAATGCATCAATTTGCTCGCTTGCGCTAGCCTGCTCATAAGCATTGCACATCCTTTC
>SFHY01000003.1 GCA_004556255.1 Lactobacillus delbrueckii | reverse complement strand
ATTTAGACATTAAAAAATCTCCTTTAGCAAATTAAACGTTTCACTAATTATTATACTGCCTCTCGCGGCCTTTTCAAAGTCCTAAAGGCAAAAAAAGCACTTTTTCTGAGTGCAACCGCTAACAATTAGTCAGTGATTTGTTAGAATTGAAGAATAAGGATGTGATTCATACTATGCCGTCAAAGAAAAAGAAAAAGAAAATTCACCTGCTCGCCCTTCTGGCCCTGGTCAGTCTCTTTTTAACAGCCTGCGCCAAGCCCAGCCCCCAGAGCCTGGTCAAAAAGGCCCAGCAGAGCAAGATTGCTAACTTCCAGCTGAAGATCGACGAACATTATTACGAGAACGCCAAGCCGGTCCGTTTCTACGGCCAGATCAACTACCAGCGGTCTCCCTTCGTCATGCAGACTGACTTGACCCAGAGCGGGGACCAGAACGTCAAGATGTGGGTGGGCCAGCGCTATGCCTACGTCAAATACTATAAAGACCAGCAGGAAGCTTGGTACAAGGCCAAGCTTAGCCAGTTCACGACCATCTCCCAATTCCAGCAAGTAGTCAAAGACATGGATACCTTGACTCTCAGCCAAAAGAGCGCTAAGCTTTTTTCCGTCAGCCGGACCAAAAATGGCTGGCGGCTCAGCTACACGGGCAAGAGCCAGCGCCTTTGGCAAGAGATCACGGAAACCAACGGTCTGGCCAGCCTGTCAAACGACAGCCAGATGGCCAAGGCTAAGCTCCAGCAGATCAAGATGACCATCGATCTCAATCAGAAAAAGCAGCTGACCGGCCTGGCCATCTACGCCAAGTACAAGGTCAAGGGGCAAACCAGCTCAACCAAGCTGTCCATGCTCAAGGTCAACCAGCAGAAAAAGCTGGCCATCCCCAAGACGGTCATTAAGAATTCCGTCGACGTCAGCAAGCTGAACAAATAGAAAATAGAAAACAGACAATCCAAAATGTAAGCTACAAATAAGGAGGCAAAAAAATGCAGCTCGGAATCATCGGTAGCGGTAAGATCGTTAGAGACTTCCTCACTGCCCTTCCCCTGCCCGGCTTAAAATTAGCTGCTATCGCCACGACCAAGCGGTCACTAGCCACCGGCCAGGAACTGGCTGACCAATACGGCATCAGCCGGGTCTACGACGACTACCTGGAAATGCTCAAAGACGACCAAGTTGACACGGTTTACGTGGCTACCCCTTCCTCCATGCACTACCAAATGTGCCTGGACTCTTTGGAAGCTGGCAAGAACGTGATTTGTGAAAAGCCCTTCGTCTTCACGACTGAAGAAGCCTTAGAGCTCAAGCAGCTGGCCGACCAGAAGGGCTGCCTCATTACCGAGGCCATCACCAACCGCTATCTGCCAGCCTTTAAATCTTTGGCCAGCGACTTGCGGCTTTTAGGCCCGGTTCACGTGGTCAGCCTCAACTACACCCAGTACTCTTCCCGCTATGACCGCTTCCTGGCCGGCGACATCGCCCCGGCCTTCAACCCCCGTCTGGGCGGCGGAGCCCTCTTGGACTTGAACGTCTATAACATCCACTTAGCCGTCAGCCTTTTTGGGGCACCTTTGGACGTCCACTACTTCCCTAACCTGCAAAAGGGCGTCGACACTTCCGGCATTTTAGTCCTGGCTTATGACGACAAACAGGCCAGCTTAACCGCGGCCAAGGACTCCCAGGCTTTTGCCCACAACCCGTCTCTCATCGCCGGGGAAAAAGGGGCGATCAGCTTTATTGGCAGCCCGGGTGACATCAGAAGCTACCGGCTGGAAACCGCAGACAAGCAGATCAACAAGGACTTTGACCCTGACCTGCACCGGATGATCCCGGAATTCACTGAATTCATCCGGATCTTTGACCAAAAGGACAAAACTGCTGCTGACCGGGCCTTCGCCCACAGCCTGCAGGTCATCGCCGTCCTGGAAGCAGCCAGGGACTGCATGCCTTAAGGAAAAAGCAGAAAATAGCAAAAACAGAAAGATAAAGAGATAAAGAACTAAACAAGAAAAATCGCTTTGCCGGCTGGCAGAGCGATTTTTTGATGTAGTCGTTTTCTATTCCCGGCTCAAAAGCTGGTGAATCCGGTCGGCTTCCCGCCAAGGGCCGCTGTAGATCAGTTCGTCGCCCGGCTCGATCACGGTTGACCCATGCGGGGAAATCCACTTGTCCCCCCGCCGGATCCGGGAAACGGTGATCTGGTCGACGAAGTCCCAGTCCATCAGCTGGCGGCCGGTGTAGGCCGAGTTTCTGACCACCACGTCGTACAGGGCATTGTTGGTATCCGTGATGATCCGGTAGACGGCTGGCGATTCGATCAAGGCCCGGAGCATGGCCCCGTGCAGGTTGTTGAAGGCAAAAAGCTCGATGCCTTCCTCTCTGAGCTGGTCGACCGTGTCGGCCACGACCTTGCCTTGGCTGACGATGACCCGCTTGACCCCGGCCTGCTTGGCTGCCCGGCCGACCTCTAAGTTAGCCTGGTCGTCAGTGAATGTGGCCACGAAGATGTCGGTGTCAAAGGCTCCGGCTGCTTCCAAGGTATCCAGCTTCCGGTCAGGCAGGAGTTTCAGATTTTTGACCTTGCTCTTGTAGGTATCATATTTTTCCTTCCGGCAGGTCAAAACCTGGACTGAGTACCAGGAGTCGTGCAGGTCCTGGTAGACGGTCATAGTCACGGCATTGAGGCCGAAGATCACGACTTTTTCCTTGATCTTGTCTTCCGGCGTCAAGGCAAAAGTTGAGTTGAAGACGATCGGGCAGGCGATGCAGACGATGACCGCCGCCAAAATGAAGGCGCTGGACTGGGTCGCCGTGATAGCGTTCAGTTTCCGGGCTACCTGTAGGGTCGGCAGAACGATCGTGATCGTCGTCGCCGTTAAAAAGCCCCCGGCAAAAGCATTCCGCTTGTTAAAGGCCCGCATGTAGGTCAAAGTAACCGGCATCTTGGCTAAGAAGAAGCAGATGACCAAAACCGGCAGCAGCATCAAGGCTTGCGGGTTGGCAAAGAGCAGCTTCAAGTTGAGGTTGACCCCGGTCCGGATAAAGAAGATCGGGATAAAGAAGCCGTAGCCGATGGAAGTCAGCTTGTCCTTGGTCGCCTGGGTTGGCTCCAGCAGCTTCATGACCATCCCGGCCAAAAAGGCCCCCAGGATGTTTTCCGCCCCAACCTGCTCTGCCACCGTCACCAGGGCAAAAATCAGGAAGAAGGCCAGGCGGACGTCCAGCTGGGTTGTGGCCTTGGTCACCTTGGCAAACCACAGGTAAGGCCGCTTAAAGCGGCGCAGAAGAATGATCGCGGCCACAAACAAGAGGATGATCAGCCAGAGCTTGCGGGCATCCCCGCCGTTAACGGTGGAATAGATGGTCAAAAGCAGCAAGGGAATAACTTCCCCCATGACCGCCGTCAGCAAGATCGTCTGCCCAATCGGCCGGCCCAGGATTTCTTTTTCCTTTAAAGTCGCGATGACCACGCCTAAGGCCACGGTCATAAAGATAATCGAAGCCAGGGCCACGTCGTTAAAGAGACCCAAGGCCTTCATCCCCAAAGCCAGTAAAACTGAGGCCACCGCTACCCCGCCAAAGGCGAAGGCAGCCACGACCATGGGCTTGACCTGCTTGCCGCTCTCTGACTTCCGGGCCCGGGTGTGCTTTTTCGGGCTCAGCAAGTCAAAATCGATTTCCATCCCTGACAAAAACATCAAGACGATGACCCCCAGGTTGGACAAAAAAGTCAGCTGGGAAGTCTGGGTAATCAGGTTCAGACAGCTCTTGCCCATCAGGATCCCGACGATGATCTCGGCCACGGCTGTCGGCACCGTGGTCACCCGCAGGCGGGCCATGACGATCGGAATCACTAGGGCCAAGAAGACCGTTAAAAACAGTGATAGTCCTTCCATGCTAAAAAGTATCTCCTCACTAATTACAGTTTTTCTAATTATACAATAATCGCTAAATTAAGACAGAAAAACGGACCCAGGCTAAGCCTGAATCCGTTCCTTATCTTCAATCAAAAGTTGCCAGCCTTGATGTACAGGGCGGTTTGGCCGGAGAAGCCGACCATGTAGTAGTACTTGCCGCTAAGCTTGACCCGGCTGCCGTAAGTTACTACGGCCGTGCCTTTAAGGCGCTTAGCTTCGTTCCAGTTCCGGGCCCCCTTGACCGTGTACACGTAAGCGTTGTGGGTCAGAGTCCGGCTGGTCCCGTCGATGTTGCCAGCCTTCACGTACTTGTTAGTCCCGTACTTGTAGTACTTAGAGTTGCCGATCGTCACGGCTGACCCGTAGACCTTAAGGTAAGAACCTGCAGTCAGCTTAGCCGTTGACAACTTCTTGCCAGAAGCATCATAGCTGTAGGAGTTCCGCATCAAGCGCTTGGTCGTGGTGGTTTCCACTGGCTTGGCTTGGAAATTGCTTGCCTTAACGTACTTAGCCACGTTATTGCTGGTAAAGCCTGTCATGTAGTAGGCCTTGCCCTTGATCTTGACCTGGCCGCCGTAAGTCGTCACCTTGGTCCCCTTGAGGAGCTTGGCCGTTGACCATTCCCGGCTGCCAGTGCTGGTGTAAGTCCAGGCATTGGCCGTCAAAGTCCGGCTGGTCCCGTCGATGTTGCCGGCCTTAACGTACTTCCCTTCAGCGTACTTGTAGTACTTGGCATTGCCGATCGTTACGGCTGACCCGTAGACCTTAAGGGAAGACCCGGCCTTCAAAGTCTTGTCTGCCAGCTTCTTGCCAGAAGCATCATAGCTGTAGGAGTTCCGCATCAGCTTAACCGTCTTAGTTGAAACCGGCTGGGTGGCTGGTGCTTGACTGGAGCTGTTTGAACCACTGTTGTTGGTATTATTGTTTGTATTATTGTTTGTATTATTGCTAGTGTTATTGTTGTCTCCAGTGTTTGAACCAGTATTAGTATTGCTGCTGGTCCCCAGCTTGTTGTAGTAGTAAGTAATCAAGCTGTAGAAGTCGCTCATGGAGTAGCCCCATTTAGCAAAGTAGCCGTCCGGGTCCCCGTGGTCGGTCCCGCCCAGGTACTGGGAAACTTCATTGTGGGACCAAATAGTGCCTGTCCCGCTCTTACTTGCCCGGGATGGGGTCAAGTTGTATTGGTGCAAAAGAGTAGCGATGTAGTAGGCATCGTTGGCCACGCTCTGCACGAACTGGGACCGGGTTGAAACTTCACAGAGTTCAATCTGGATGTAGCGGACGTTGGCAATTGGGCCCGCCCCCCAGGTACCATAGTCAGTTGACATCAGCTGGATAGTCTGGTTGTTGTCGACCACGGCGTGGACGTAAGAGTAGACGCTGGTCCAGTTGTTGTTGAAGTAGCGGCCTTCATCCCAGGCCGTAGCGCCAGGAGTCGCTGTTTCGTGCACAACGATCCCTTCCGGCTTGCCGACCCCGTTCCGGTAGCCGAAGCGGCTGCCGTACTTCTTGCCATTGGCCACGCTGTTGAACTGGTTGTAAGACAAACCTGCCGCCTTGAGCAGGGTTTCCAGTGACTTGGTGCCGCTGTAAGTCGTCTTCTTGGCATCACTGTTGATTGAAGCCTGGGCTGCCTGTCCCTGGCCAAAAGTGAAGGCCAGGCCAAATGCTGCCGTTGCCGCTGCCGCGGTAAAAAATCTTCTAAATTTCATTCAGTTTTCTTCCCCGTCTCTTTAAAAGTTGGCCTTCTTAACATACTGGTTAAGACCAACGATGTAGTACTGCTTGCCCTTGATCTTCACGCTGCCGCCGTAAACGGTGTGGGTGCTGCCCTTGAGCCACTTGGTCTTGCCGACCCGTTTACCCTTGTTGTTGTAGATATAGGCATTGCGCTTAAGCTTGCGGCTTGTGCCGTCAAAGTTGCTTGCCTTGATGAACTGGTCTGCACTGGCTGAGTTGACCCGGTAGTACTTGGCCCCGTTGATCGTGACTGACCCGTAAGTCGTCACGCTCTTGCCGGCCTTGACGGACTTTGCCGTGCTCTTGGCACCGATACTGGTGTAGATAGCTGCTGAGTGCATCATCACCTTCATTTGCCCGGAAACGCTGGCGGCATTGTCAGCACTTGGCGCTTGGGAGCTGCCAGTATTCAGGCTTTCGCCGTTGACCCAGCCCAGGCCCTTGAGGTACATCCGCTTCTTGCCATTGTAGTAAGTGTAGGTCTTAGTAACCGTTACCGTTTGACCGGCAGTCACGTAAGACTTCTTCGGTGAAACAGAGTGGTCAGTCGGGTAGAGGTAGGTTGCCCCGGACTTGGCTACCTTGGCCGTATAAGTAGTGCCGGAGTAAACCGGGTCATACTTGGTCAAGTTGTAGGTCCCGATATGGCTGATCAGCTTATTGGCGTAGTTCTTGTCAGTCGCGTAGCCGGCAGCCGTGATGGCTTTAGCGGCAGCTGAAGCGCTTGAAGCATTTTCCAGCCAGGTCTTGCTGTAGCGCAAGCTGCCGTAATTGCCCAAAGCCGTCCGCATCTTTAAGCCGTAGTCGTCAAAAGATGCCTGGTAGCTGCTGTACTTTCTGAAGGCAGCCGTGATGTAGTAAGTCTTGCCGCTGGAAGTCTGTTCAGCCGTCTTGACGTTATAAGTTGCCCCGGTCCAGCCAGTAGCCTTCATCCCAAAGAAATTGTTGGCCTGGGTAGACAGAGTTGACGTTCCCCAGCCAGATTCCAAGGCAGCCTGGGCCAGCATCAAAGAGGCGTAGACGCCGTACTTCTCGGACGTCTTCTGCGCCTGCAGGCTGACCTTGCTTAAAAAGGCATCACTAGTGGCTGATGCCTCAACTGCTTGATTTGAGAGAAACATGTTGTTGGTCACTGGAACGGCGACGGAAGTCAGCATCGCTGCGGTAGCAAGTCCAGTCAAAAATCTTCTCTTCATTAATTTCCTCCTAATAATTTCAATCGTAACCTCTATTGTATGTGCTCAGCGCTCTAGTTACAATCGAACGCGTATTCTGTAAAGTAAAAGTAACAATTTCCTTAAGCAATTACATTTTTTATAGGAAAAAACCGCTTTTTTCCCCCTTCCGGGCTAAGAAAGAAAATTACAAAAGGCCGGGATAAAGCTGCATAAATTAAACATAAAAAGAAAAGAGGCGGCCAGGCCGCCTCTTGGGTATAAATTTCGCATCCGGCTAAAGCGGCCAGATCTGCCTAATGATTACTATCGTCAAACACACCCGTAACAGTACGTTCAATATAGTTTGCAGCCAGCGGCTCAGCATAGAGGACCTCCCCTTCCTTGACGAACACGCCCTCGCCGGCGATGGCGGCAGCAGCTTCCCGGACCACGTCCGCGCTCAAGCCCTTGACCGCGTATGGCAGGTTCAGGCTCTTCTTTTTGCCGGCACTGGACTTAAAGGTTAATTGCAATTCGGTAGTCGTAGTCATGATTTTTTCTCCTGTTTCTTACTCAAAAATTCTTTTTATCTGTAGTTTCCGCGCTAAAGAGTTAAGCCAAGGTCAAATTGTGCTTTTGGACCAGGGTCAAGGCAGCCAGTTCGTCGCCCTGCAGCTTGCTGATGGCCTGGCCCACCTTGACCAGGCTTTCCGGGCTGGCATCCAGCTTGACGTTTTGCAGGCTGCGCTGCATCTGTCCCTTGTCATACTTTTCGGCCTTGAAGGTGTATTGAATGCTTTGGTCAGCTAAAGTGAAGTTCATTTTTTCTCTCCTGTTTCTGTTAAAAAATCCAATCTTGCCGCGAAGCAGCGGGCTTCGCTCCGGCCGGCCCCGGCGCCTTGGGCCTGCACTGATACTAACGTTTCAAGAAGCAAAAGTCGGCCACTTTTTGTTAAGTAATAATTACAAGTTGGACCAGCTGACTGAAGGGAGGGGCGATTCTGGTATAATTGAGGAGATTAACGAGGAGGTTATTTATGAAAAAATCAACTATCTGGTCCATCATCGTGGTGGCCGTGCTCGCCTTGGGCGGGGCTGGCGTCTACTTCTACTCCAGCCAGCAAAAGCAGAGCCAGGAGCAGGCGGCAAATTCCAGCTACTCCAGCCACATGCAGGCCGGCAAAGAGGCCGTAAAGGCCAAGAAGTACAGCCAAGCCGCTGACGAATTTGACCAGGCCTACCAGGCTAAGGCAACTGTCCAAGCTAAAAACTACAAGGCCCAGGCAGAAAACCTGGCCGACTCCATCAAGTTAGCCAAGACGACCGTTAAGTACGTCAGCGCCTTGAACCTGGCCCAAAAGGCCCAGGAGCAAAATGGCGGCTACAGCGTCATGACCAGCCAGGCCAAAAAGCTGGTTAAACAGCTCAAGGCCGTCAAGGACAACTACGACAGTGAAATCAAGCCGCTCTTAAAGAAGGCGGCCAAGGCCATGGAAGACAGCGACTACGACAGCGCCGTTTCCACCTACAGCAGAATCTTAGACCTGCCTTACATCAACGGGGCTTACTACGCCAAGGTCCGGTCTAACGTCAAGGACCTGCTTAAAGAAGCCAAGAGCAAGCAGGATGAATCCAGCTCCAGTTCTGAAAATTCAAGTTCATCCTCTTCAGACTCTTCCAGCAAGTCCAGCAGCAAGGAATCCAGTTCCAGCTCATCTTCTGCCGCTTCCAGCTCAGCCAGCTCTTCCAGCAACCAGGCTGAAGGGTCCGGGACCAGCAACAATGACAAGGTTGGCGGCAGCACCGTGACCAGCCGGGACGTCCAGCAAATCCGCAACCAGCTTGACAACCTGGGCGAAAGCACGGCCGGCTGGAGCCCGCAGGACTTGATCAACCTGTTCAACTACGCCTACCAGCAGGGCCACACCACCATCGACTCCATCACCAAGGATGACGTCGAGGGCTACCTGAAGTCGGGCAAATAAGAAATAATTCAGCGCCAGGCCTTGATTTATGGGGGCCTGGCGCTTGCTTTCTGGCCTTAAAGCCGTTAAAATTACTATTGACTTTATAGACTTTTATTTAAAAAGGAGCTACAACTTTGGCAGAAGAAGAAAAGAAAATCCGCAGCAATGAAGATATGTTCAAGATCGTGATGCCTGAACCAGAACGCGTAACCATGCCAGCACGCGAAGTTGCCGACCAGCCGGCTTACCTGGTCAACTTCGCCAACTTCTACGTTTCTTCTTTCGAACGCGACGACCTGGAAATCATCAGTGAATTTGACGAAGACCATAACATGGTCAACATCAACCACTACCTCCTGCTCAACCAGCCATTCTCCCGCAAGAACCTGGTCAAGCACGTGCTGATCGACCACGCCCACAATTTCCAAGCCATCCTCGACAAGATGAGCGCAGAAACCGGCGTTGACCCGGAAGCGATGACCACTTACGAAGACTGGAGCAACTGGTACGAAGGCATTCGCGCGCAGATTGAAAGCAGTTTATCCTAAAGGGCTTGAAACTTTACTCCAAATATAAGAAAATTACAGTAAAAAGAATGTCTCCTGGCATTCTTTTTTGTTAAATCTAAACAAAAGCTTTAAAGTTATTGTTGTATATCACAGACTTTTTAGTTTGAGGAGTATTTAAGTGCTATGGAAGAAGAAAATAAACGCAATCGCATGACGGCCGCCGGCCTCTTGATCGCGATTGGGATTGTCTACGGCGACATCGGGACCAGTCCCCTGTATGTCATGAAGTCCGTAATCGACGGCAACGGCGGGCTCAATACGGTCAGCCGGGACTTGATCATCGGGACCATTTCCGCGGTCCTGTGGACCGTGACCATGCTCACGACGGTGCAGAACGTGATTATCGCCCTGAAGGCAACCAACCACGGCGAAGGTGGTATCTTCGCCCTTTACACCTTGGTCAGAAATAAGGCTGCCTGGCTGATCTGGCCGGCCCTGATCGGCGGGGCCGCTATCCTGGCCGACGGGGCTCTGACCCCGGCCGTGACGGTTACCACTGCCATTGAAGGGCTGAAGGGGCTGGAATTCGGCAAGGGCAACGTCCCGGTCAGCAACCAGACCACGGTCCTGGTCATTACTATTATTATTTTGCTAGTGCTTTTCTCCATCCAGCGGATGGGGACCAGCATCATCGGAAAGGCTTTCGGTCCAGTCATGCTTGTCTGGTTCGCCTTCCTGGGCATCATGGGGGTCATCAACATCGGCGGCAACTGGTGGATCCTGCAGGCCTTGAACCCTTACTACGCGATCAAATTGCTCTTTAGTCCTTACAACAAGGCGGGCTTAGCTATCTTAGGGTCCATCTTCCTGGCCACCACGGGGGCTGAAGCCCTTTACGCCGACGTCGGCCACGTCGGCAAGGGGAACATCTACGGCTCCTGGCCATTTGTTTTCGTCTGCCTCTCCCTGAACTATTTAGGGCAAGGGGTTTGGATCTTAAACAACACCAACCTGCACTCAGCCACTGAAATCAACCCCTTCTACGCCATGATTCCGGAAAACATCCGGCTGGCGTCAATCGTTCTGGCTACCCTGGCAGCGATCATCGCTTCCCAGGCCTTGATCTCGGGTTCCTTCACTCTGGTGGCTGAATCCATCAACCTGAAGTTTCTGCCGCGGATGAATATCCTCTACCCATCTGATGAAAGAGGGCAGATCTACATTCCGGCCATCAACAAGATGCTGGGCATTACCACCATCGCCCTGGTTCTCTTCTTCAGAACCTCAGCCCACATGGAAGCAGCCTACGGCCTGGCCATCACCATTACCATGCTGATGACCACCATCCTGCGCTATGAATGGATGTTGCTCAAGCGCGGCCACAACTTGTGGAACACGATTTTTGTCGTCTTCTTCAGCACGATCAACATCCTCTTCATGGGGTCAAGTCTGAGCAAGTTCTCTCACGGCGGTTACGTGTCACTGTTGATCACCTTCTTGATCGCTTCAGTCATGGTCGTTTGGTACTTCGGCAACAAGGTCCGCGACAAGAACGAATCTGTTAATGCTTACGTTCGCTTGGACGAATACACTGACATGCTGACTGACCTCAGCCACGATGACAACTACCCAACTTACGCTGACAACCTGGTTTACATGGCCAAGGTTAAGTACAACAAGTTCATCAAGCGGGAGATCATGTACTCCATCCTGGACAAGCGGCCTAAGAGAGCGCGGGCTTACTGGTTTGTTTCTGTTAACGTCACTAACGACCCATTTACAGCCGAATACGCAGTCAACACTTTTGGCACCAAGAACGTGATCAACATTCAGCTCTACTTGGGCTTCAAGAAGCAGACTAGCGTCAACGTCTACCTGCGCCAGATCGTCCACGACTTGATCAATGACAACACCATCGAAGCTCAGCCGCAGGAATACACGACCACGCCAGGCCGTAACGTCGGCGACTTCAAGTTCGTTATCGTTAACGACGTCATCTCGCCATCAACCACCCTGTCCTCTTACCAAAAGTGGCTGGTTAAGGCCCGGGTACAGCTGCAAAACCTGTCACCAAACCCAGCTCAATGGTTTGGCCTGGAATTTGCCGACACGGTGATTGAACGCGTACCTTTGATTCTGGGTAAGCAGAAGCCGCAAAGAATCAAGCGGGTAGCCCCAATTGACTACAGCAAGACCATGCTGAACAAGAACGCGGGCAAAACGAAGAAACAAAAGAGCAAGTAAATAAGCAAATAAAGAAACGGCAAGCCTCGAACGCTTGCCGTTTTTGTTTTTAGAAAGTCTTAAAAGCTCTAGAAAATTACAAACTTTTTTTCATTGAAGCAAAGCAGATTGATCACAGCTTTTTTACAAAGGGCCGTTATTATATAACCATAGTCAGAAGCAAGAAATTGCTTCTCCTATAGGAATTAATTTTTCTTTTTCTTTTCCTCTCTTACACACACATATATTAGACAAACACACAGCAGCAGAAAAGCAGTCATTGATGGAATGACTGCTTTTTTGTTGCTTATGAAATTTTATAAAAAACTACCAGATCTTGACCCGGTCTTCCGGAGCCAGGTACATCCCGTCGCCCGGCTTGACGTCAAAGGTCTCGTAGAATTCGTCCTGGCACTGGGCCTGGACATTTGCCCGCAGCGGGCCTGGCGCGTGCACGTCAACGGAAACGATCATCTTGATGGCTGCTTCCAGGGACTTTTGCGCCCAGACTCTAGCCCAGTTGGCGTAGAAGTCTTCCAGGCCCTGCCCTTCTTCCTTGCAGGCGGTCATGGCCGCGGTCAAGCCGCCCTGGTCAGCGATGTTTTCGGACACGATCTGCTTACCGTTCAAAGTAGTCGGGCCGAACTTGAGTCCGTCAAAGAGGGCGATTTCCGCCTTGGTCCGGTCAGCAAATTCCTTGTAGTCAGCTTCAGTCCACCAGTTCTTCATGTTGCCGAATTCGTCGAACTGGGCCCCGTTGTTGTCAAAGGCGTGGGAAACTTCGTGGGCAATCACGGCCCCGATCCCGCCGTAGTTGGCTGCCCGGCTCTGGTCAGCACTGTAGAACGGTGCCTGCAGGATGGCCGCTGGGAAAGTGATGTCGTTTCTCTGCGGGTCGTAGCAGGCGTTAACCAGGTTGCCCGGCATCAGCCAAACAGTCCGGTCAACTGGCTGGTGAAGCTTCTCCAGGCTGTACTTGATGCTTTCCTGGCTGGCGGCCTGCAGGTTGCTGTAAAGGCTGCCGCCGGCTGAAGCCGGGGTAACCTGAAGGCGGTTGTAGATGTCTTCAATCTTGTCCGGGTAACCGACCTTCAAGATCAAAGCCTGCAGCTTGGTGATGGCCTTGTCCTTAGTTGCCTGGGAGAGCCAGTCGTTCTTGGCCAGCCGGTCCTCGTAGACCTTCAGCATCCGCTTGATCATGCCCAAAACGTCTTCCTTGGCGGCGGCCCCGAAGTAGGTCTGCCCGTAGTAGACGCCGACAACTTCGCTGAAAGTGCTGTTGGCGATCCGGTAGGCCTGCTTGATCCCGCTGGCCAGTTGCGGCTGGCCGGTCAAAGCCTGGCTGAACGGAAAGGCAGCTTCTCTGAATTCTTGGGACAGGGATGAGGCCACGTCGTTGATGAACTTGACCAGCAGCCATCCCTTGATTTCGCTGAAGCTGGCTTCGTTTAAGAGCCCTTCAGCCTGGTCCAGGTAGCGGGGCTCAGTGTTGATCAAAACTTCTGGTTCTTCGCCAAGGAAGCCTGCCATGAACTGGCCCATGTCAAAGCTAGTGAACTTGCTCTTGAAGTCTGCCAATGAAATCGGGTTGTACATAGCCGGGTAGTCAGCCCACTCTTCGCTGGACTTGACCACCTTGGCCAGGCGCTGGTCATAAGCCAGGGCCCCGTCCACGTATTCAGCGGCTTTTTCTTCGCTTACCCCGGCCATTTGGAAGAGCTTGAGGGTCTGTTCTTTTAACACGCCCAAGAGTTTTTCCGCGTCCGGGCTTTCGTAAGTGGTCGTGTCTGGCAAAAAGATGTGGGGACCGCCGAAGTAAACCGTATTGACCTTGGTGTTCTTCATGTCCGCGTCAACGGAGAAGGAGAATGGCAGGTCAAAGCCTTCCTTGGCCAAGTCAGCTGACGCGCCTTGCAGGTCAGCCCAATCTTTTAAGTCTTCTAGTTTCTGCAAGTCAGCCTGGATTGGTTCTGCCCCGTCGGCGTTCCGCTTGTCAAAGTCCTTGGCCAGCTTGTAGAGTTCAACGGCCTTAGCCAGGTTCGGCAGGTCCGGCACTTCCTTTTCCCCGCTGGCAAAAGCCGCGAAGTCAGCCATCAAGCTCTTTTCAACGTTTTCAGCGATTTGGTCAAAGCTCCCCATCCGGGACCGGTCAGCTGGGATTTCCAGCTGGTCCAGATAGTCAGAGTTAACGGCCAAATACAGGTTGTCCTGCGGGCGGGCAGTCTTGTCAACGACAGTCGTGTCGCCGCTGCCACCGCGGACGGCAAATTTATTGTTCAATATTTCTTCCTCCTTTTTTCAGCTAGCAGTTGTGCTGGCGCAGGTCGCACTGAGCTTCAATTTCAGCCTTGACCTGGTCGGCGGCTTCCGGCCAGATTGGCTCTAAGCCTTGGTCCTTTAAGAAACCTTCCCAGTCGGTAAAAATTTCCCCGTCTTCCTTGACGCAGGCTGGAATCCCCGCGTTGCCCTGCTCCTTAGCGTGAGCAAAGGCGGGACTGGCATCCCGCAAGCGCAAAAATTCCTTGAAATCCGGCATAGTCGCGAAAATATTGATAAATTCATAGTCGATGCCATACTTTTTAAAACTGGCCTCACAGGCGATGCAGTCCGGACAGATTTTTGTCCCGTAAACCTTGAGCATGTTTTTTCCTCCTTTTCTCACTATCTTCTTATTTTACCCGTTAACTGCTTCCCTGTTCAATCAAAGTGCAAAAAAATAAGGCCAGAATGAAAATCCGGTCTTATTTTTGCAAAAATGCTAAAAATGCTCTACTTGAAGAACTGCACCTGGTCCTTCAGCTTGGCTCTCAGCGGCAAGAGGGCCAAAAGGCAAAGGAAGATGCCGCAGCTGGCGATCACGAACATGGTCTTGTAGCCGAAGAGATCGATCAGGGTCCCGCCGAAAAGCGGCCCGAAGGCCCGGCCGACCCCGCTGGCCACCAGGGTCATCCCCTGGTACTTGCCCTTGCTGGAATACGGCGACATGTCATTGACATAGGCCGGAATAGCGGAAAAGGCCGTCGATTCACCCAAGGTCAGGATTGACATGGACAAGACGAAGCCCGGGTAGGTCTTGGCGAAAATCAAGGTCAGCCAGGACACGGCAAACATGAAAATCCCGAAATAAATCTGCTGGTAGATGCTCTTGAAGATCCGCGGGAAACGGGCCAAAATCAGCTGCACGACCACGATGATGCCGGCATTGATCGTCCACAAAGTTGAGTAAAGGTGGAAAGGAATCCCCAGGCTGACCATGTAAACGGACAGGTTGGACTCCCAGTTCATGTACATCAGCCAGGTTACCCCCAGGGTGATGAAGAAGCCCATGGTCATCCAGAAGTTGGCCTTCGGCATCTTTTCCGCCTTCAGCGGTGTCTGGCCGGTCTTCTTTTGCTCCTGCCGGCGGGCATGGTAGGCCACGATTGGCTTGAACTTGAAGAAGGCCACCAAAGTCCCGATCAAGAAAAGGCAGCTGGCTATGATAAAGAGCAGCTCAATTGAGTAGTCGTAAAGGTAGCCGACAATCAAGGTCCCGATTACCACCCCCAGGTTCTGGGAGAAGTAGAGAATATTGAAGACATACCGGCCCGGATACTTGCGCAGGCTGGTGGCAATGGAATTGACCAGGGCCCCGTTCCAGCCCCCTAAAAAGCCCGTACAGGCCAGCCAGACCCAGTAAACCGGCCAGCCATGGAAGAAGGCCATGGCCAACAGGACGATGGCATCCAGCAGCATCCCGCCCACAATCAAAGGATAAGGATTAAGGCGGTCAAAAAGCCGGCCGCTGATGGTTGACCCCAGCATATTGGCCGCGCAGTTGCAGAAGAGGACGATCCCGATTACCGACAGGCTGATCCCCAACCGCTTGTTTAGGTAAACGGAAGTCAGTGGCCAAATGAAGCTGGCCCCGATCCAAGTAGCCAGTTCGGCCACGACCAGCCAGGGCAGCGCAATTTCCGGCAACTGGCTCTGTCCGTGTTTAGTTTTCATTTTTCCATTCCTCCTTACGTTCAGCAAAAAAATAACAGTAAAAATACTCCAGGCAATAAGAAAACCACGACTCAGCAAGTCATGGCTTCTCTCTTTATTACAATTCTACAACTCTTTCTTCTTTCCTTGCAAGGCGCGCAGGTCGGTAATATCCTGCAGGACTTCCAAAACGCCCAGGTACTCCCCGGCCTTGTTTCTGACGGCCAGGTATTGGATGTAGACAAAGCGGCCCCGGACTTCAAACCAGAAGGCATGCTTGTCCTTTCTCCCGCTTCTCAGATCGTCCACAATAGCCTTGACCTTAGGCACGCTTTTTGGCATGTGAATGCTAAAGAGGTTCATGCCCAGGTCGTTTTTAGAATGGGGATAAAAGCCGCAGCTGCCGCCAAAGTAGCGGATGACGTCGTCCTTGTCCACAAAGACCAGGTCCAGGGGCAGAAGGTCCAGGACGGCTGAGAGCTGCTCATAGCTGAGGCTGCCTTCCGCGAACTCAATAAAAGAATCGGTCAGGGCCGGCCGGGCTTTTTCTTCCACCGGCTCGACCTCCACCAGCTTTTGGTAGTTTTCGGCTTCATTGCCGCCCAGCTGGCTGGCAAAAGTCCCGATCTGGTCGTTCCACTTGGCGATCGCTGCCGGGTCAGCTGCCTTTTTCTCAGCCAATTCGGCCGCGGATGGCCGCCAAGCTGGCGGATTGGGAATCAAGCAGTAGCCCACCCGGGGCTCGTCTTCCTTGACCCTGAGCCAGTCGGCCGGCGTCGCCACTTCCGTCAAGAGCGGCAGCATGATTGCCTCTTCCTTGAAGATCATCTCAGTGACTTCCTTGGCGGCCTGCTTGACCTTTTTGGCCAAAAGTTCTGCCTCGCCCGTTTCAGCCGCCTGCCGGGCCTCCTTGATCCAGCCCCGGATATCATCATCTACCCCCCACATGACTTGGGGCGGGGCCGTGATGCCGTACTTGGTCATCAAGGGAAACATGGAGATTTCTTTTCTGGTGTAGTGCTTGTCCACTTGGGCCAGGTCAGCCAGCTCCTGCTTGATTTTGGCCAGAAGGTCCGGGGCCGGATTGGCTTCATACTTGGCTAGGTCTGGCAAAAGGGCATCGTTGACCAAGGAAGTCAAAACGACATTCTCCTGCTTCAAGGTCTGGACCGGGTGGCCCGGCCGGGCAAAAGCATCCCCCACTTCTTGCTCGCCGATCGATCCCCGGAAGACTTCCGCATGGACCGTGCACAAGTTCTGGATTTCCTGGGGGTTGAGGCCGCCGGCGATCAAGGCCCGCTCAGCTTCCGTGATTTCCTTGACCGAGACTGAGGAAAAAGCTTCATTGAACATTGCCTTAGCCTGGTCAAAGTCCCCTTTTTCCTGCAAAAGGCGCAGGATCTCCAGCAGCTTCTCCTGCCTCTCTTTTAAAGACATAGTCATCACTCAGTTACCTCGTATCCCTTCAAGCGCAGCTTCTCCTTAACTTCTTCCAGGTCAAAGCCCATGGCCCGGCAGCCCATCGGCAGGGTCATCAGCCGGCCCACCGTGTCCAGCATGCCCGGAATCTTAATCCGGTTGAAGCCGATCTCGGCCATGTCTTCGGTAAATTCCGGATACTGGTCAGCGAAAGCCTTGATCGGCTGGTGGAGGTTGATCTCCTTAGCCGCCGGAGCCGGTTCCTCCTTGATACCCAGCTGCTTTTTCGCCTGCTCGCTTAAGCGGTCCGGGGTCCAGACCGGGTACCAGACCAGCTTGATGTCCACCTGCTTGATAGCATCCAGCTGGCCCACCGCCTGGCGGATTTCCCGGTTGAGGTAGTCGTTTAAGGGGCAGCCGGCGGTCGTCAAGGTCATGGTCACCAGGCAGTTGCCCTCATCATCGATGTCGACTCCGTAGATGAGGCCCAGGTCGACCACATTGACCAGGAGCTCCGGGTCGATGACGGTCTGCAGCTGGCCGATGACCTGGTTAACCAGGGCGCGTTTTTCTTCGTTCATTTTTTCCTCGCTAAAAACTATCTCTGCAGCTTGTCCCAGATGACCGGGTGCAGATCCGGGGTCGCCAGGGACTTCTGCACGTCGATGATCCGCTGGTTGCTGGACCCTCTGAACTGCAGGGTCAGGTCCTTCAAGTTGTCCATAAAGCGGCCGTCAACCAGGATGTCCAGCTTCTTGAGCATTTCCACTTTGTCCGGGGTTTCCTTTAAAAGTTCTTCCCAGGTATAGCCGGACCAGGACCAGACGTCCTTGCTATGGCCGTATTCGGCCCGGACCCGGTCGATGATCCGGTTGCAGACCCAGGTGTTCAAAAAAGGTTCCCCGCCAAGCAAGGTCAGCCCTTGGACATAAGACTGGCCGATGTCCGCGATGATCTGGTCTTCCAATTCCTGAGTGTAGGGGCGGCCGTAGTTGAAGTTCTGGGCGGCCAGGTTGTAGCAGCCCGGGCAGTCAAAGAGGCAGCCGGACACGTATAAGGAGCAGCGGACCCCTTCCCCGTCAACGAAGTTGAAGGGCTTGTAGTCAGCAATCTTGTGCTTGCTGTAATCTTCTGAGATCCATTCGCCCGGCTTGGGGTTCTTGGGCTGGCGCTTCATCTTCCGGGGCTTGGCCGTCTGGCCGGCATTTTTAGCCTTGTACTGGTTGGCGTCCACAAAGACCGTTTCCCCGCCGACGCTGATCCGGATTAAGTTGTCCCGGACGTCAGGGCCTTCTTGCTGATTCTTGTCTTTCTCTGGCATCTCGCTTCTCCTTTGCTCTCGATAAAAAATAGGCAGGAAAGATTCCTGCCTATTAGTATAATTCTTTTCGTTTAGTATTGGCTGTTCTTCTGCTTTTCCAGGCTGGCTTCCTCGCTGACCATGCCCAAGCTCATGTGCTTGGCCCGGTGGGCGATTTCTTCGTGCCGGCCGTGGACCATTGGTCGCTTCAATGGGTTACCCAGATAGCCGCAGGTCCGCTTGACGCAGTCGCAGGTTTCCGGGTTGTGATTGCCGCATTGCGGGCATTCAAAGCCCTTGGCGGTTGACTTGAACTCACCGGCGAAGCCGCATTCGTAGCACTTGTCGATCGGGGTGTTGGTACCCAGGTAGCCGACTCTGTCGTAAGCCCAGTCCCAGACAGCTTCCAGGGCGGCCGGGTTTTGCTTCAGGTTCGGGTATTCGCAGTAGTGGATGAAACCACCAGCTGCGTAGTATGGGTAGTCCTTTTCAAAGTCCAGCTTTTCAAATGGGGTCGGGTGCTTGCGGACGTCGTAGTGGAAGGAGTTGGTGTAGTATTCCTTGTCCGTGATGTCCTTGACCTTGCCGAACTTTTCCGTGTCCAGGCGGCAGAAGCGGTCAGTCAGACTTTCGCTTGGGGTGGAGTAGACGCTGTAGTGGTAGTGGTTCGGGTCTTCCTTTTCCCACTTGGCGCAGGCATCATGCAGCTTCTTGACCACTTCCAAAGTGAAGGCCTTGGCTTCCGGGTTCTTTTCCCAGTCTGGCCCGTAGAAGACCGTGCCAACTTCGTAAAGGCCGATGTAGCCCAGGGAAACCGTGGCCCGGCCGTTCTTGAAGAAGTCGTTGACGTCACCGTCATCGCCAACCCCTTGGCCAAAGGCGCCGTATTCGTACAGGGTTGGAGCGTTGACCGGCTTAGCTTCAGTGACCTTCTTAGCCTTGTATTCGCAGGCTTGCCGGCCCAGTTCCAGGCGGTCATTGAAGATTTCCCAGAAGCGGTCCATGTCGCCCTGGCTTTCCATGGCGATTCTTGGCAGGTTCAAAGTAACCACGCCCAGGTTCATCCGCCCGGAGTTGACTTCCTGGCCATTTTCATCCTTCCAGCCTTGCAGGAAGGACCGGCAGCCCATCGGGGCCTTGAAGGAGCCGGTGATGTCGATGATCTTGTCGTAGCTCAAAACGTCTGGGTACATCCGCTTGGTTGCACATTCCAGAGCCAGCTTCTTAACATCGTAGTTCGGGTCGCCCGGGTGGAGGTTAAGCCCCTTCTTCAAAGTGAAGACCAGCTTCGGGAAGATGGCTGTCCGGTGTTCCCGACCCAGGCCTTCGATGCGGACCTTCAAGATGTCCTTTTGGATTTCCTTTTCAATCCAGTTGGTCCCCAGACCGAAGCCCAAGGTGGTGAAAGGCGTCTGCCCCTGGCTGGAGAACATGGTGTTGATCTCGTATTCCAGGCTCTGCATAGCGTCGTAGATGTCCTTTTGGGTCCGCTTCTTGGCAAAAGCCTGCACCTTGTCTTCGTCGTCGATAAATTCGCGCCCTTCTTCCAGGTGCTTTTCGTAGTTCTTTTCGGCAAAAGGCGCCAAAACTTCGTCGCAGCGGTCAAAGGAGCAGCCGCCGTATTGGCTGGAAGCCACGCTGGTGATGATCTGGGCTACCTGGCTGGTGGCCACCCGGATGGAGTTCGGCACTTCCACGAAGGCGTTGCCGATCTTGAAGCCGTGGTTGAGCATGTAGTCAAAGTCGATCAAGCAACAGTTGGACATTGGTGAAAGGGGCGTGTAGTCCAGGTCATGCCAGTGGATGTCCCCCCGCAGGTGGGCCTTGGCGATGTGCTGGGGCATCAAGGTCAGGCCAACCGTCTTGCCCACCGTCCCGGCAGTCAGGTCCCGCTGGGTGGCAAAGACGTCAGAGTCCTTGTTGGCATTTTCGTGGACGATGCTTGGGTCCTTGTCGACCAGCTTAGCCAGGCGCTGCTTGGTGTCAGTTTCTGCCCGCCAGTCAGCTTCATCTTCCTGCCGCTTGGCTTCGTATTCCTTGGCTTCATTCAGATAGCCCAGTTCGTTCAAGCTGGCTTTAAAAGCATCGTGGACCTGAACGGCGTCAACCGTGTAGGCGGCCAGCTTGCCGTAGACCTTGCTCAAAACGGCAGCCTTGATTTCGCTGTCTTCCAGGCCAAGTTCATCCAGAACCATTTCCAGCTTGAATTGTTCAAATTTAAATGGGGCGCCGTCGCGCTTGATGAACTTCTTCGGCGCGTTAGCGAAATTCAGGCTCACAGTTTCTGCTGCTGGCTTTAACATGACAATCAACCTCTTATCTCTCAAAAATACTTTACATCCAGCCCCTGGGGCCGGCTAAGCGAGTTACCCACAAGCAGTAGGCTATCTTGTGGATTAAGTGTGGATAACCACCACATCTTGTTTGGTTTATGAGATAAGCATAGCACAAAATACCAGATCTTGTGGTCTATACAAAGACGCATTTGTGTTAAACAGCAGAGCAGAATTCAGTTGTCACGGGACTTGGAGCCCGTATATTTTTAAAAAAAGAATATTTTGTTCGAGCAAATATTTTTAGCCTTTTGGCAAAGTCCTTCGAAAATTTCAAAAAGATGAAAAAAGCCCTTGATTTTCATCAAGAGCTTATAAAAGTATTTGCTATTTGTCGAAGTACTGGCCCTTGTTGACCTGGAAGTAGGTCTTGAAGCGCTTGTAGTAGTTGTGGAACATGTACTTCATCAAGAGCCAGCGCTTAAAGGAGCTGTCCTGGTCGTAGAAGACGGTCGTCCCTACCTGGCCGGCGTCGATCAGTTTCAAGGCCGCCTGCTTGGCCTCGTTGTCGACCGCGTATTCCTTGAAGATCTTCTCCGGCACGCCTAGCCAGAGCATGTGGCTGCTCTCCAGCTTGTTGGCATAGACGGTCTCCTGGCCGGCCAAGGAGTCTTCAGCGTAGTCGTCAACGTACCACTTGGCCAGGTTGTAGCCGTTCAAGGTCACGTAGAAGCTGGACCGGCCTTGGCGGAGGTTGATTTCAAAGAACTTGTACTGGCCGTCGCGGGCATCGTACTTGATGTCAAAGTTGGCCATGCCGACATAGTTGATCTTCTCCAGGAAGGTCTGGACAGTCTCGTAGAGCTTTTCGTCATAGGCCGGCAAAATGGCCATGTAGTTCCCGATTGACTGCGGAGTCGGGTCTTCCAAAAGCGGGTGGCCCAGGCACATCATCTTGACCTGGTGGTTCTTGTCCACATAGGCGTTCAGAACCCGCATGTTGGAGTCGTCGCCTGGGATGAAGTCCTGCAGGATCAAGTCTTCCTTGTAGCCGTTGGTGTAGATCTTGCCCACAATGTCCTTAAATTCATCCAGGTCCTTGATGACAAAAGCCTTCTTCCGCCCTTCAAACTGGACGTCCAGCCAGGAAACCGGGTCTTCCGGCTTCAAGGCAACCGGGAAGGCAAAAGGCACGTCGGCGTATGAGCCATCCTGGTAGTCAGCCAACTTGATGATCTTGGTCTTCGGGTAAGGCAGGCCGTATTCTTCACAGACCTCGTAGAAGCCTTCCTTAGAGATCAGATTTTCCAAAAGCTGGTAGTCGATGTAAGGAACGACGAAGGTCCCTTCCAGTTCCTGCTTGTGCTTAGCCAAGAGTTCCGCATAGCCGTCCCCACAAGCGATCAGAATGACTGGCTCTTCATGATTCTGGTATTCCTTGATTTTTTCCTGCATGACTTCCATGAAGCCCGGGTCTTCGGAAAAACCAGGGTGCACTTCAACGTCCACGATCTTGGAATAGCGGGTGGCCGCCAATTGCGTTGCCGCCCAAGCCTGGACCTTGATGCCGTAAGCTTCGTTAAAAGACCGCGCCATCCCGTAGACGTTGATGTCGCTGCCAAGCAAAATTGGTGTAAATTTAGCCATTAGTAATTAAATTCTCTTTCTCTTCTTTTTGGATTAGAGCAGCTTGCCTTGAGCAATCAGGCTGGCCACTTCTGGCTGCACGTGCTGGTACTTGCGCACAGTTCCCTCGTAGTCAACGAAGAAGAGCTTGTACCAAACCAGGAAGGTGTAAATTACCCAGATCTGCCGGCGGTGAGAACCGTCCCCATTGTAGTTCTCGTCCAGCAGGTCCAGAATCTTCTTTTGTTCAAAAATGTCATTGACGAAGTCTTCACTGAAGAGGTCTCTGACCTGCTTGTAGAAACGCTCTTCCTGCAGCCATTGCTTGATTGGCGTCGGGAAGCCCAGCTTTGGCCGCTTGGCCCATTCATCCGGCAGAACCTGTTCTGAGGCCTTGCGCAGGGCGTACTTGGTGTCGTACTTGTTGACCAGGTACTTGCTTGGAATGGAGTTGGCCAGTTCGGCGATCTTCACGTCCAGGTAAGGCACCCGGAGTTCCAGGGAGTGGGCCATGGAAATCTTGTCAGCCTTCTGCTCGATGTCGTTGAGCATGAAGTGGTGCAGGTCGATGTACTGCATCTGCTTGACATTGTCCAGGTCCTTGACCTTCTTGAAGTCTTCCTGGTAGTTGCCGTTGACCGTCAATTTGTTCCGGTAGCTCGGCTGCAAGACAGCGTTAGCGTCCTTGGAAGTGAAGATGGTCGGGTAGTCCATGTCGTAGATGACTGACTGGCCCACGTAGAATTCGCTTGGTTCAGCCAGGTTGGTGTAAAGGTGCACCTTGCCCGGGAAGTTCGGCATCTTCTTGATCTTATGAGCCAGCTTAACCCGCTTGCCCTTTGGCAGCTTCTTCAGCTTATCAGTAAAGACCTTGATGACATTGTTGTGGGTGTGCATCCCGTAGTTGACATAGCCGGCAAAAAGCTCATCGGCCCCTTCCCCGGACAGGGCAACAGTCACGTGCTTTCTGGCCAATTTGCACAGGTACCACAAAGGAATGATTGACGGGTTGGCGTCTGGTTCGTCCATGTGGTACTGCATTTCCGGGAAGTCCCGCATGGCTTCTTCTGAGTAGACCTTGTCAGCGTAGAAGTGCCAGCCGTTGATGTCGGCCAGGGCCTTGGCCTTGGAAGCTTCATCGTAGGTGTTGTCGTCAAAGCCGATGGAGAAGACTTCATCCGGGTCCAAAAGAGCCGTCAGGAAGCTGGAGTCAACCCCTTCACTAAGAAAGGCCCCGACCTTAACGTCGGCGTTGCGGTAAAGGTCAACCGTTTCCTTCAAGTCTTCGTTGATCTTCTTGACTGTTTCTTCAAAGGAAAGGTTGTTGTCCTTGTATTCGGCATCCCAGTACTGGTGGGTCTTCATCTTGCCGTCCTTGTATTCAAACCAGTGACCTGGCTGGAAGCGGTAGACGCCCTTGAAGAAGGTTTCCTTAAGGTCGTTGTACTGGTTCATCAGGTATGGCTTGACGGCTTCGGTGTTCAGTTCCTTTTTAAAATAAGGGAAGGCCAAAAAGCTCTTCAATTCTGAGCCGACCAAGAGGTGGCCGTCCACGTCCTGGTAGTACATCGGCTTGATCCCGAAGAAGTCCCGGGCCCCGTACATGGTCTGGGTATTGTCGTCCCAGATGATGAAGGCGAACATCCCCCGGATCCGCTTGAGGATCCCGTCCATCCCCCATTCTTCATAGCCGTGCAGGATGACTTCAGTGTCGGCCTTGGTGGAGAAGGTGTGGCCCGCCTTGATCAGTTCCTCTCTCAAGGGCTTGAAGTTGTAGATTTCCCCGTTGAAAATGATCGCCCGGCTGCGGTCTTCGTTGTAGATTGGCTGACTACCGCCCCGCAGGTCGATAATCGACAGTCTTCTGAAACCAAGGGCCACCTTGTCGTTGGTGTACATCCCGTCACTGCTTGGTCCCCGGTGTTGGATGGTAGCCATCATCTTGCCGATGGCCGCCTGCTTGTCATTGATTTCTGGATCGTAAAAGGCGACAATTCCGCACATATTTTCTCTTCCTTAATTCTAGTTAGTTTCTATAAAGTCAACTTCTTATTATAAAACAAGGGCTCTAATGTTTACAGAGTCCTTATCAATCTTTACTTAAATGAAAAAAATTCTCCGTCTGGTCGCGGCCCCATAGCCAAAGACCTTGATCCGCCGCCGGAAAAGGTCCACGTTGACGACATAGCCGGCAAATTCATTCTGGTGGTCCATCTTCCGGTTTAAGTTCTTGTTATACTTGGTCGTCAGCTGGTGGTTGGGCCCCATCAAAGCTGAGCAGTTGAACAGAACGTACTGGATACCGTTGATCCGGTACTGGTCTTCCACATGCCGGTGGCCGCAGAAGTAGGCGATGATCCTGGCATCCTTGACCTTGGTGAAGTCAAAGTCATTGCTCAAGCGGAATTCCGCCGGCACGTCCTTGCTGGAATGCATCCGGCCCTTTTCCTTCTGGTTGAAGGCCACCAGGAGTTCATGCAGGGACCGCCCGTTGTACTTCAAGGCATTGCCGCCCTTCCGGTTGATCGGGTTGGCGTGGCTGAGCAGGATGATCTGCTTGCCGCTTGACTGCTGCAGGATTTCGATCAGTTCCTGCACCTGGTCTTCCCGTACCCCCAGGGTCAATTTAACATCGTACTTTTTCTGCCCTTTTTCATCCAAAATGTAGGGAATGTCTGACGTATTCAGACTGATCACCCGGGCATGGCCCTGGTCAAACCAGGCCACCCCGTGCTGGCGGGAAACATAGCCCAATTCCCGCTGCCGGTACATCTCCGGCCACATGATCTTCTCAAACTCCCGCTCCGGGAAACTGGCCTTCAAGTCATGGTGCTCGTCAAACTTGTCATTTTCGTCATGGTTGCCCTTGATCATGAGGTAAGGCACCTTGCTAGACTTAAAGGAGTCCCGCAGCTTCATCAGTTCACTTTCACTGATGAGGCCGGCGTCAGAGCCGTCGATCCAGTCGCCCAGGTGGCATTTGAGGTCCAAAATATCCAGCTGATCCAGGTAGGAAAACTCTCTGACATGCATCAAGCCGTTCCAGCCATAGAAGTCCAGGCTGTCAACGTTCTTGAAGTGGGTGTCGGTAATGACCCCGATATTGACGGAGTCGTCCCCTTCCCGGATTTCCTTTTTCACGTCGCTGGCAAAGCGGGCTAGGTAGTCTTCCACGACATAGCGCCGGCCCGTTTCCCGGCTGCGGAAAGCCTTGAAGCGGTTCAGTTCCGGCACGAATTTCCGGTCGTATTCAGCGGCCAGGCTGTCTGTGCTTTCCGGACTGAGCGCCTGGTGCAGGATGCCCTGGTCATCTTGGTAGACCGTCAAGGTAAACGGCTGGCCGTCAGGCGTGGCGTCGCGAGCATCGACATGGTACTCCCCTACCGTCAGATACTTCTGCATGGGATCCAGGAGCTCGCCGCCATTCTTTTGCACGGCGTGAAACTTGGAAGCCCCAACTGCCTTGTCAATAATTCCCTTTGTGTATTTAAACAGGTCCATTTCTACCCTTCCAAAAAGCCTAAAATCACAAAAAGCCGGGCCTCCCCCGGCTCTCAATTATAGATTTTCTGCTAATGCGTGTGCTGCCAGGCCCAAGGAAAGCACGGCATCCTTGGACAAGACGTTGCGCAGGTCGGCAGCGGCGATGGCTTCAACCGCCCCGATCACCTTGAGCCCGTAGACCAAAACGTGCAGGTCGGTTCTTGGCACGTAGTTGTCTTCCACGTAGGCATTTTCGTGGTTGTAGGTCAAGTTGATTTCATCCTTGTCAACGAAACCGTCCACGTGGTTGGTCAAGATGCGGTCATGCAGGTCGCCCAGCTTGCCGGTCAGATTAGTCAGGGCCAGGTAGTGGTCACTTTCAGTTTCATAGTATTCATCTTCGGTCCGGTCGAAGTAATTGCTGATGGGATCGTTCAAGACGCCCAAATCATCGATGGCCTGGTAAACCCGGCCGGTATCCAGCTTTGCTTCACCGTTAAGAATCTTGTCTTGAGCTTCAGCTAACTCGTCAGCCAGCTCCATGGTAGTTAATTTTTCCATGTTGTCCTCCTTGCAATCTTACCCTAATTATAGCAAAAAGTCGGTCTGGAATAGCTTTTTTTACTTGGGCAAAGCGCTTTTTTAAGGATTAAAAGAGCTTTTCAAGAATAATGACAGAAAAATTAAAATACAACTGGTATTCTTTAATTTATTTGCTATAATTAGTAATATCTCTTAGATCAGTAGTTTAGCTGCATCTATCTGGCTGTGTCGTAATATATGAGTTTTACAAGAAAAAGAAGGCAAAAAACATGAGAAGCAAGAAACTTTTAGCCAGCTCAGCCGTAATCTTAGCCAGCGCGGCCACTTTAGCCGCCTGCGGGTCAAGCAGCTCCCAAAGCAGTGCCAAGAAGCAGACCCTTACCTGGATGAACACCGCGGAAATGGCAACTTTGGACGCTTCCAAGGCGACCGACCAGGCATCTTATGAACAGATCAACAACGTTGAAGAAGGACTTTACCTTTTAGGCAAGAATGCCAAGGTGCAAAATGCCCTGGCCACTTCCACCAAGAACAGCGCTGACGGCAAGACCTGGACCTTTACTTTGAGAAAGAACGCCAAGTGGTCCAACGGGGACCCGGTTACGGCCCAGGACTTCGTCTATTCCTGGCGCAGAACCATCGACCCGAAGACCGCGTCTGAATATGCCTATTTGTTCTCCGGTATCAAGAACGCTGACGCCATCGTTTCCGGCAAGAAGAAGCCAGCAGCTTTGGGGATCAAGGCTGACGGCAAGTACAAGCTGACGGTTACTTTGGAAAAGCGGATCCCTTACTTCAAGCTGCTGATGGCCTTCCCGCTCTTCTTCCCGCAAAACCAGAAGTTCATTGAAAAGATGGGTTCTAAGTACGCGACCTCATCCA
>SFHY01000087.1 GCA_004556255.1 Lactobacillus delbrueckii | reverse complement strand
ACGAATACCTGCAGCCATTAGGCCTTAGCGCTGCTGATTTGGCGCAAGACATCCATGTGCCGGCAGCAAGAATCAAGGATATCTTGCGGGGCAGCGAGGAAATCACTGCTGATACTTCGCTCAGATTAGCCAAGTTCTTCGGCGTGTCAGATGCTTACTTCCTTAAGCTGCAAAGTGATATTGATCTGCGGGATGCCAAGAAGAAGCTCAGCACTGAATTATCAGCTATTAAGCCATATACCGAAGTTTAAACAAGTAATTTCTTGATCCAGATCAAGGCCTCG
Source organism: Lactobacillus delbrueckii (assembly GCA_004556255.1). Classification (GTDB taxonomy): domain Bacteria; phylum Bacillota; class Bacilli; order Lactobacillales; family Lactobacillaceae; genus Lactobacillus; species Lactobacillus delbrueckii_B. The sequence continues at coordinate 5,766 of SFHY01000087.1, read as the reverse complement.
CGCATCTATCCAAGCTACAATAACCTTATCTAAATAGATGAGGTGACCAAGATGAATGAAAGAGCAGATTTAAAAGACCGGCTGACGCCAATGCAGTACGCCGTGACCCAAAACGCGGCGACTGAACCGCCTTATACAGGTGAGTACGACGACTTCTTTGAAAAAGGTATCTACGTCGACGTGGTCAGTGGGGAAGCCCTCTTTTCCTCTTTGGACAAGTACGATTCTGGCTGTGGTTGGCCAGCCTTTACCAAGCCCCTCACCAAGCTGACCCAGCGCCGGGACCAGTCCTTTGGCATGGAAAGAACTGAAGTCCGCAGCCGCCAGGCTGACTCCCACCTAGGCCACGTCTTTACAGACGGTCCCTTGGACAAGGGTGGACTGCGCTACTGCATCAACTCTGCTGCCCTCAAGTTCATCCCTTACGACCAGCTGGAAGAAGAGGGTTACGGCGAATACCGGCAGCTTTTCGAATAAACGAAAAAACTGACGACTTCCTTGCTTTGGAAATCGCCAGTTTTCTTGTTTTCTAGCCTAAAATTGCCTTGTCGCTGGCGAATTCCTCGCCGGATACGACTTCAAACTGGTGGAGTAATTTCTCCACTGTCAGTTTCTTCTTTTCTTCACCCTTGATGTCCAAAACGACCTTGCCGTCGTTCATCATAATCAAGCGGTTGCCGTGGGCAATGGCATCCCTCATGTTGTGAGTCACCATAATCGTGGTCAGCTTGCCTTCTTCGACGATCCTGTCGGTCGCCTTTAAGACCTTCTCCGCCGTCTTCGGGTCCAGTGCCGCCGTGTGTTCATCCAAGAGGAGAACTTTTGGCTTGACCAAAGTTGCCATCAGCAAGGTCAAAGCCTGTCTTTGCCCGCCGGACAGAAGACCTACTTTAGCAGTCAACCGGTCTTCCAGACCTAGGTTGAGCACCTTCAGCTTTTCCTTGTATTCAGCCCGTTCTTTAGCGGTGACTTCCCACTTGAGTCCTCTGCGCTTGCCCCGCCGGGCAGCCAGGGCCAAGTTTTCATCAATCTGCATGGTTGCCGCCGTCCCGGTCATCGGATCTTGGAAGACCCGGCCGATCAAAGGCGCCCGCTTAAAGTCTGGCAGGCCCGTTACGTCTTGGCCGTCGATAACGATTGAACCCGTGTCAACCGGCCAAACGCCCGCGATGGCGTTCAAGGTGGTTGACTTGCCGGCCCCGTTGCCCCCGATAACCGTCACGAAGTCGCCGTCTTCCAGCTTCAAGTTGACCCCGTTCAAGGCATGCTTTTCATTAATGGTCCCGGGGTTAAAAGTCTTGGTAATGTTGGTCAGTTCTAGCATTTTTAAGCCCCTTTTCTAGCATTCTTGCCCGCCTTGGCAAAGGAGTTCTTGGCCCGGCTTCTGAGGTATGGCACCGCCAAGAAGAGGGCAACGATGATGGCCGTGAACAGCTTCATCATGTTCGGGTTCATCTTCAGCCACAGAACCAAAGTGTAGACGATGTAGTAGATGATCGCCCCGATAACCACGAAGGCCAGGTGGCCGGCAAAGTTGAGCTTCTTGCCCAAAATAGCTTCACCCAAAACTTCACCGATGATGACAGCCGCCAGGCCGATAACGATGGACCCACGGCCGGCGTTGACGTCGGCAAAACCAGAGTACTGAGAGGACAGGGCACCTGCCACGGCAACTAAGCCGTTGGAGATAGCCAGGCCTAAAACCTTCATCCGGTTGATATTAATGCCTTGTGCCTTGCTCATTTCTGGGTTGCAACCGGTCGCTCTAAGGGATGACCCAAGTTCAGTCCCGAAGAACCAGTACATCAAAGCGACCAAGGCAATGACGATCAAGCCGCAGACCAAGATAGACTCGTTAACGTTCAAGCCAGAAATTACCAAGCCAGGTGTAGTTGAACTGATGGCTGTGTTGGCCTTGAAGTCCATAATGGCTAAGTTGATGGAGTAGAGGGCATATTGGGTCAAAATCCCGGCCAGGATTGCTGGAATCCCGAAGAGGGTGTGCAGCCAGCCGGTAACCGCGCCGGCCAAAAGGCCTGCTACGAGGGCTACCAGAACTGTCAGCCAGGGGTTGACCCCTTTCATGATCAAGACGGCTGAGACCGCCCCGCCTGTAGCGAAAGTCCCGTCAACCGTCAGGTCCGCGATGTCCAAGATCCGGAAAGTAATGTAAACGCCCAGGGCCATGATGCCCCAGAAGAGCCCTTGCGCGACTGATGCTGGCAAACGGCCAGCCAAGTCGAGAAAGCTCAATGATGATAAGTATCCTGCCATAATGTCCTCCAGTCTCAAGCAGCTTTTTACAAAAGAAAACTAAAAACTAGTTCTTGTAAGCCTTGTAGCCGGCTGGAACCTTGATGCCCAGCTTCTTGCAGATGGTTGGGTTGTATTCCTTGACCGGGTTCTTGTAGTACTGAACCGGCATTTGGGCGATCTTCTTCTTGCCAGTAAGGATTTGCACGGCCATCTTGCCTGTTTGCTTGCCCAGGCCGTAGTAGTCGATAGACAGGGTAGCAACACCGCACTTGCTCATGATCCCTTCTTCACCGGCGATGATCGGCACCTTGGCCTTCAGAGCCACGTTGTTGATGGTCTTGGCGCAGGATGCAGCGGTGTTGTCAGTTGGGATGTAGATGACGTCGCTGGCACTAGCGGCTTGTTGGGTGACAGAGTTGACGTCGTTAGTGTCAGAGAAAGTGTACTTGGTGACCTTCAAGCCGTCCTTCTTGGCGTACTTGGCCACTTCATCAGCCTGGTATTTGGAGTTTGGTTCAGCAGAGCAGTAGAGGATGCCCAGCTTCTTAGCCTTAGGAACAAAGTCCTTGATCATTTTTTCCTGCTTGTCCAAAGGAGCAAGGTCGGAAGTCCCGGAAATATTGCCGCCAACCGTGCCGTTGAACTTCTTCAGGTTCAAGGCCACTTGGTAGTTGGTAACCGCCGTCCCCAAGATTGGAATTGACTTAGTAGCCGCGCTGGCTGCCTGCAGGGAGGCGGTAGCGTTGGCCAAAATCAAGTCTTCATTTTCAGAAGCAAAGTTGTTGCAGATCGTAGTGGCTGTTGAAGAGTCACCTTGAGCGTTTTGCGTGTCGAACTTGACGTGGCTCTTGCCCAGCTCTTTGGTAATTTCTTCCTTGAAGCCCTTAGTCGCCGCGTCCAAAGCTTCGTGCTGGACCAGCTGACAGATACCGATCTTGTAGACCTTGGAAGAAGACTTGCTGGATGATGATGACGATGATGAGCTGCAGCCAGCTGCCGTGAGCGCCATGACGGCAGCGGCAGCGGCGACCATAATTCGCTTGACTTCTTTCATGATGATTTCCTCCCATATCAGACAAAAAACAGTTTAATATTTCTGTAATCTTTATTTCATAGTATTAATTTTAAAGGAACTTTGCTTGATGTCAATAGACTTTTTCTAATCAATTACAAAAATGATTCTATTGATTAGTCTGCTTGATTTTTGGGGAAGAAAAATGAACATTAAGTTGCCGGAATTGCCTGGAGTCTTTGCTTTATTCATTGTACTTTTCTGGTTTTAGTCCTCCTTTTGTATGATCTGGTCAATCCAGGCGAAGATATCGTCTAAGTCATAGTCACCGCTGGCCCCCCATGGCAGGGCAAAGTCGACTTCTTTGCCTTGGTTAGCCAAAAAGGTAGCCAGGATTACCGGAATAGCAAAGCTGGTAAGGAACTTTAAAATCTGATTAAAAAAGCGCTCGTTTGAGCGCTTTAACTTTATTCTTCTGTCAAAAAATTATGCAATCTCTGCAAGGCATCTGCGATTTGCCTCTGAGGGTAGGCCAGGTTGAGCCGGATGAAGGAAGCGCCATTGCCACCGTAGACAGTGCCAGGGTTGACGATTAAGCCTGTCTTTTCCCGCAGCTGCCGGGAAAATTCCGCGCTGTCATTAGTGATGCTACTCAAGTCCAGCCAGGCCAGGTAGGTTGCTCCTTCAGAAGCCAGCTTGATCTGGGGGAGATTTTCCGCTAAAAAGGCAGCCAAGTAGTTTCGGTTCTCTAAAAGATAGGCCCTCAGTTCATGCAACCAAGGCCCGCCTTTTTCATAAGCAGCGATGGTTGCCGGGATGGCCAGGAGGTTGGGTTCAGCTACTTCATACTTGTTCACTGCCCGGTTGAAGCGGGCCCGCAGAGCCGGATTTGGCACGATGGCCGTGGCCGCGTGCAGAGCTGCCAAGTTGAAGGTCTTGCTTGGGGAGACCAGGCTGATTACGTTAGAGGTGAATTTTTCCTCTAAGGAGAAGGCCGGGACATAGTCTGGCCCGGACAAAACCAGGTCGCCGTGAATTTCGTCACTGATGACGGTGACGGAGTATTCTTGGGCTAAAAGGAGAATTTTTTCCAGCTCCTCTTTGCTCCAGACGTGGCCGGTTGGGTTGTGGGGATTGCAGAGGAGCAAAAGGCTGGTCAAAGGATCGGCTAGTTTTTTCTCAAAATCCGCCCAGTCGACAGAGTATTTTAAGTTTGCTTGGTCATAGACCAGCTGGCTGGCCAGAACCTGCCGGCCGCTGTTGATGATGGAGTTGTAGAAAATATTGTAGACCGGCTCCATGACCAGGACCTTGTCGCCAGCCTGGCTGAGGAAATTGACGCTGGCAGTGATGGCCGGGATAACGCCGGTGGTAAAGATCATCCAGTCGGTACTGGCAAAAGCATGGTGTTCAGCCTTTTGCCAGTCCTGGACAGATTTGAAGTATGCTTCAGTCGGGTATTCGTAGCCGAAGACGCCAAAGCTGATCTTTTCCTGCATGGCGGATAAAATCTCCGGGGCAGTCTTAAAGTCCATGTCGGCCGTGGTCAAGGGGAGTTCGCCAGCTTTAACGTCCCACTTTTCAGAATTGCTTTCCTGCCGGTCGATGACCGTGTCAAAATCGTAAGTCATTGTTTGCTTCTTTCCTTATTCGTAAGCACCCAAAAGAGGGATGCTTTCTTCTTGCAGGCAGGCGGCGTACTTTTGCGCCTGCTTGTCCAAATCGCTGCCGGTAAGATAAGTAGCTCCGACCGTGATAAAAGGCTGGAGATATTTGGTCCCGATTAAATTGCTGGTAGCTTGGAAGGGCCGCAGGAGGTCAGTAACCGGGTAATTTTGCCCGTCGTGGTGGTAGTTGCCGGCCGGAGCACCTGGGGAAACTGCAATCAAGAGTTCCTTGCCCCGCAAGGCGGTGCCAGTTGACCCATAGGCCCAGCCGTGCTCTAAGACCAGGTCTTCCCACTTTTTCAAAAGGGGCGGGCAGCTGTACCAGTACATTGGAAACTGCAGGACGATCCGGTCAGTTCCTTCCAAAGCTGCCTGCTCAGCTTTGACATCGATCTTTTCATCAGGGTAAAGGGAGTAGAGGTCGCGGACTTCAAAGCCAGCTTCTTTGGCAGCTTGAGCCAGGGCCTGGTTGACCGTGGAATTTTTTAAATTAGGGTGGAAAAGAAAAATTGTAGTCTTCATAAATGTCTCCTCATCATGGTTAATTTGCTTGATTTCACTAACATATAGTAAGGCAAAAAACGTGTTATTGCTAATACCGGTCAGCCATGGTGGTATTCGCTGACAGAATAGTACCATATCCAAAAAGTATTTTTTCTCTGATCGCTAAGATGCTAGAGTTTTAGACAAGAAATTTTAATCTTGCCAATGATATTCCTTAAAAGAATGTCATTAGATGATTTTTGGCAATTAGTCATAATTGCTGGAGAGGCCTATACTTAAGATAAACAGAGAAAGGGTGAGCTGACATGGACGAGATTACTGATAGCT
>SFHY01000086.1 GCA_004556255.1 Lactobacillus delbrueckii | reverse complement strand
CTGCCGCTTTTTCGGGATTGCTGCTGTGTTTCTGGAGGTATTAATAATGAGAAAAAAGAAACAAAGAAACATTATTATCGCTGTCGTGGCCGTTGTGGTCATTGCCGTTATCGCCTTCTTCTCCTTTGGCAAGAAGGGCAGCCAGCAAAGCGCCAAGACGGTGACGGTAACCGTCGGGACTGTCGGGGCAACCAAGGCTGAACGGGCCATCTGGAAGAGTGTGGCGGCCACTGCCAAGAAGAAGTATGGTATCATTGTCAAGACCAAGAACTTCTCTGACTACAACCAGCCAAACAGCGCCTTGAAGTCAGGGGACCTGGACCTTAACGCCTTCCAGCACTACAACTTCCTCAACAACTGGAACAAGGCCAACAAGAGCAACCTGGTTGCCATCGGCAAGACCTACATCGCTCCAATCCGCCTTTACTCACTGAAGTACAAGTCATTGAAGTCCCTGCCTAAGAGGGCAACGATCGCCATTCCAAACGACGCGACCAACGAAGCCCGGGCGCTTCTGGTTCTGAAGAACGCCGGCCTGATCACCCTGAAGGGGACCAGCGCTACCAAGCTGTACTCAGTTGCTGACATCAAGAGCAACCCGAAGAACTTCAAGATCAAGGAAGTTGCGACTGAACAAGCTGCCAGAGTTCTGAAGTCAGTTGATGCTGCTGTTGTCAACAACGACTACGCTAACCCGGCCGGCCTGGGCGACAAGCAAACCATCTACGTTGAACCAATCAACAAGGACTCCTACCAATGGATCAACATCATCGTTGCCCGCAAGAAGGACAAGAACAAGAAGGCTTACAAGGAAGTCGTTAAGGCTTACCAGACTGAAAAGACCAAGCAGCTATACAAGAAGTACTACGGCAGCAAGCAAGTTGCGGCTTGGGATGCCAAGTTCTAAGATTTTTAACTTAACCTAGAAAGAAGCTTTGATCATATGAGCATTATTCAACTGGACCACGTCAGTGTGACTTTTAAGCGGAAAAAGGCTGCCGATGTGCAGGCCGTGCAGGATGTGACTTTGCACATCGAAAAAGGCGACATCTACGGGATCGTCGGCTTTTCCGGGGCCGGGAAATCGACCCTAGTCAGAACCATCAACCTTTTGCAAAAGCCAACGGCCGGAGACGTCGTGGTTGGGGGTGTCGACTTTGTCAAAGACGGCAAGCAGGTGATCAGCGGCAAGGACCTGCAGGCCCGCCGCCGGAAGATCGGGATGATTTTCCAGCAGTTCAACCTGCTTAATGAAACGACCGTCATTGAAAATATCGCCTTTGCCCTCAAGCACTCAGACCTGTCTGACGATGAGCTGGAAGAAAAATGCCACAAGCTTCTGAAGCTGGTCGACCTGGAAGACAAGGCCAATGCCTACCCGGCCCAGCTCTCCGGCGGCCAGCAGCAGCGGGTGGCGATCGCCCGGGCCCTGGCTAACGATCCGGAAATCCTTTTGTCAGACGAAGCAACCAGTGCGCTGGACCCGCAGACGACCATCCAGATCCTGGACCTGTTGAAGAAACTGAACCGGGAACTGGGCTTGACCATCGTTTTGATCACCCACGAAATGGACGCGGTTAAGAAGATCGCCAATAAGGTGGCGGTCATGGAAAACGGCCGGGTTGTCGAAAACGGCAATTTGCGGGATGTCTTCCTGGCGCCAAAGGCTGAATTGACCCAGAAGTTCGTCGGCGGTTCTTTGGCCGTAGTTGACACCTTGAAGAGCCTCAACATCAGCCTGGCTGAAAACGAAGCCCTCTACCAGCTGGTTTACAGCTTGAACAATGTGGCCAAGTCAATCATCATTGAGCTTTACCGGGAAGTCGGCGTGGAAGCTTCGATGCTCTACGGCAATGTAGAAGTCCTGGCTGACGAACCGGTCGGGACCCTGCTGGTCACGGTCAAGGGGGATGCGGACAAGCAAAAGGCAACCTTGAAGTTCTTAAACGATGAGGGTGTCACGGTAACGGAATTAGACGAAAGAGGTAACCGCTTATGATAAATGGTTTGGTACACTGGATCGCGCAGAACTTTCCGAATATTTACAACTTGGGCTGGAGCGGGGACACCGGCTGGGGCACCTCCATTCTGCAGATCATCTACATGACCTTCTGGCCGGCAATCTTCGGCGGGGTCCTGGGCCTCTTCTTCGGGGTTATCCTGGTTTTGACCGAGCCAGGCGGGATCTTGGAAAACAAGTTCTGGTTCAACTTCTGCGACAAGCTGATTTCCATTTTGCGGGCCATTCCTTTCATTATCCTTTTGGCCTTCATTTCACCTTTGACCCGCTTGATTGTCGGGACGGAAATCGGGGACACGGCTGCCTTGGTCCCGCTGACTTTAGGGATCTTCCCATTTTATGCCCGCCAGGTCCAGGTCGCTTTGGAAAGCTTGGATCCGGGCAAGGTTGAAGCAGCCCAGAGCTTGGGCGCAAGCAACTGGGATATTATTTTTGACGTTTACCTCAAGGAAACGCGGTCAGAAATTATCCGGGTGTCAACTGTTTCCATCATCAGTTTGATCGGCCTGACCGCTATGGCCGGGGCCGTTGGGGCCGGTGGTCTGGGTACGACCGCCATCCAGTACGGCTACCGCGACTTCGCTAACGACGTGACCTTCCTGGCCACTGTCCTGGTCGTCATCATGATCTTTATCGTGCAAGTGGTTGGCGACTTCCTGGCCAAGAAGCTGAACCACCAGCACCGGTAAGAAATTTTTGGAAAGAATCTTCCCTTTGCGGGAGATTCTTTTCTTTTTGCCTTTTTGGAAAGTAAGAAAAGAATTTACATTTTTAAAAAATAGCCTTTTCAATTTTAAAAAGTTAAAAAATGGTTTATAATGTGGAGGTAAGTAATAAATAATTGAGTAGAGGAACTATCATGGCAAAATACGAATTTAAGTCCAGTCCAATCGATTTAGTCAACCCAAGCTACGACCTGGTAGTTATCGGGGCCGGTGGTACCGGTTTGTCCGCTGCCTTGCAGGCACATGAACTCGGCGCTAGCGTGGCTGTTTTTGAAAAGAACGAAGTTTTGGGCGGGAACACCAGCAAGGCTTCATCAGGGATGAACGCGGCTGAATCCCTGGTTCAATTCAAGCACGGCATCATCGACAACAAGGCCGACTTCTACCAGGAAACCCTTAAGGGCGGCGGCAACTTGAACGATGAAGCAATGCTGAGCTACTTCGTCGACCACGCTGCTTTGGCAATCGACTGGCTGAAGCAATACGGCGTTGAGCTGGATGACTTGACGATTACCGGTGGGATGAGCAAGAAGCGGGCTCACCGCCCAGCATCTATGGCGCCAGTTGGCGGCTACCTGATCACTGGCCTGTTGAAGAGCATTGAAGCAGCCCGGATTCCAGTCTTCAACAAGACCAAGGTTGTTAAGCTTTTGCAAGACGAAAAGGGCAAGGTAACTGGCGTCGACATCGTTGGCCCAGACGGCCGCCGGCAAGTTAAGGCCAAGGCTGTTATCCTGGCAACTGGTGGTTTCGGCGCTTCTAAGGAAATCATCAAGAAGTACCGGCCAGACTTGGAAGGCTACAAGACGACCAACCAAGCCGGCGCTACTGGTGATGGTCTGATCCTGGGTGAAGAAGCCGGGGCAGAACTGGTGCAAATGGACTTCATCCAAGTTCACCCAACTGCGCAAACTGACGGCGAAAAGACCTTCTTGATCGGGGAAGCTGTCCGGGGCGAAGGCGCTATTTTGGTCAACAAGGCCGGCCAGCGCTTCATCAACGAACTGGACACCCGGAAGGTTGTTTCAGCAGCCATCACGGGCTTGAATGAAGACGGTGCCTACCTCATCTTTGACCAAGGCGTCCGTGACCACGTTAAGGCAGTTGAATTCTATGACCACATCGGCCTGGTAGAACATGGGGCTACTTTGGAAGAACTGGCTGGCAAGATCGGCGTTGACGCTGCTGGTCTTGAAGCAACTGTTGCCAGCTGGAACGAAGCAGTCAAGGGCCAAGACGACCAAGCCTTTGGCCGGACTACCGGGATGGACCGCGACATTTCAGTTGCGCCATACTTTGCTATCCACATTCACCCAGCCATCCACTACACGATGGGTGGTCTGCACATCAACCCTGAAACCCAGGTTTTGGGCAAGGACGACAAGGTAATTGAAGGCCTCTACGCCGCTGGTGAAGTTTCCGGGGGCCTGCACGGCAACAACCGGATCGGTGGTAACTCAGTTGCTGAAACTGTAGTCTTTGGCCGGCAGGCTGGTATTCAAGCAAGCAAGTTCGTGCGCGGCGAAAACTAAGCTGAAAAGAACAAGTTAAAAAAGAATACTATTTTAGACAGCAGCTCTCAGGCTGCTGTCTTTTTTTACCAAAAATTAGCAAATCAAAGTTCACTCCTTCACATACCTGTGCTATCATAAAGGAAAACGGTTGAAACCGCTTTACGATAATTGATGTGATGATGAAAGGAAGAGATCATGAGTACACGGGAACGCTATCAGCAGAGTGAACTGGTCAAGGCGAACAGCAAGTTCAGCCGGGTCCGGGCGACTATTGAATCAGCTTTTTACGGCAACAATGTCCATGAAGTCAAGAGTGTAGCGGAAGCATATGAACTGGCCAAGCGTCAGCCTGGAGTAATTGAGACTGACCTGCCGATCCTGCACACCAGTGATTTGGGTCTGCCGGTCGGGGCCAAGCAATTGGTTTACAATCACGGCAAGATTTTGGGCCGGACGGCATCAGCCCGGCACTTTGTCGATGATCCAGAGGAAGACGCGGCTGCTTTAACCAACAGTTTGTATGAAGACATTTATGCCGGCCATGAGCAGAAGTATTTGAAGACGACGGTCCTGGTCGGGCTGGACCCGTCCTTTAGCTTAAAGGCCCACTTGATGCTGCCGGAGGACCAGGCCTTCAACCTGCTCAGCTACATGCTCAACTTCCGCTTTTTTGATGAAAAGGCGGCTGAGATGTACGAAAAATCCAAGCTCTATGATGAAGGGGACTTGTACTTCTACTTTGACCCGAACGTGAAGGATCCGGCTTATCCAAACGGACTGGCAATTTTTGACGCTCCGCACAACTGCGCCGCGGTGTTTGGCCTACGCTACTTTGGTGAGCTGAAGAAGGGAACCTTGACCTTGGCCTGGGCCCTGGCCCACCGGCACGGCTATGCTGCCTGCCACGGGGGCGAGCAAGCCTTCCACTTTGAAGACAAGGAAGACAAGGTATTTGCCTTTTACGGCTTGTCGGGCTCAGGCAAGTCAACCTTGACCCACGCTGACCATGACGGCAAGTATGATATTACTGTTTTGCACGACGACGCCTTTATTATTTCAAGAGAAGACGGCAGCTCGGTAGCCTTGGAGCCGGCCTACTTTGATAAGACTCACGACTATCCAGCCGGTCACCACGAGACCAAGTACTACACGACTGTGATGAACTGCGCGGTTACCCTGGATGAAGCAGGGCGGAAAGTTTTGGTTACGGAAGACCTCCGGAACAATAACGGCCGGGTGATCAAGAGCCGGTATACTTCAGCCAACCGGGTTGATGTGGAAGAAAATCCGATCACGGCCCTCTTCTGGATCATGAAGGACAACTCTTTGCCGCCGGTATTGAAGGTGACGGATCCGGTTTTGGCTACAACCCTGGGCTTAACTTTAGCCACCAAGCGGACGTCAGCTGAGAATCTGCCAAAGGGTTTTGACATGAATACTTTGGTCATCGAACCATTTGCGGATCCCTTCAGAGCTTACCCAGTTGGGGGCGACTATGGGGATTTCAAGGAGCTTTTTACCAAGCGGGGAGCGGAATGCTACGTTTTAAACACGGATGCCTTCTGCGGGAAAAACATTCCTAAGGAACTGACTTTAGAGATCATTGAAAAGCTGGTGGATGATACTGACCAGTGGCAGGCCTTTGGCGATTTTGCCGGAGTCAGCTACATGCCGCTGGCTGACTATCCGGTTGACCTGGACTCCGCTGAATACAAGCAGAATCTCAGAGCCCGGATGCAGGACCGGCTGGACTGGCTGAACACGTACAACGGTGAGCACCCAAAGACGCCGCT
>SFHY01000085.1 GCA_004556255.1 Lactobacillus delbrueckii | reverse complement strand
CAGCGCGGGAAAGATCAAATATCTGACATTGACGGTGGAGAACGGAAAAGTATCCATGGTCAGAGTAGATATGGGCAAACCGGAACTTACGGCGTTGTTGATCCCGGTCACGTTGCTGATGTGAATCTTCTTTTGCCCCGGGGCGGCCAGTTGAATATCGTATTCACCCCGCTCGACCAAGGCATCAATGATTGTTTCATTAACGTCGACAAAATCAATTCCAAAACCGTTGGCTGCCAAAGTTTCGCCAATAAAGCCGCGGCCAATGTTACCTGCACCAAAGTGTACTGCTCTCATTTTTAATTTTCTCCTACTTTGTCTAACAAACCGATAATTTCTTCTGGCGTTTGTGCGTCGGCTAATTTTGCTACGTTGGCAACGTCGCTGCAGAACAGGGCAATCTGGGACAAGAGCTGCAAGTGCTCATTGCCCAGGCCCGCGATCCCGAAGACAACCGTGACTAATTGTTCTTGGTCATCATCTGGATCGCTGAAGTCGACCCCCATTGGGATTTGGACAACTGAAATCCCGGTCTTCTTAATGTACTTCTTTCCCTCATCAGTGCCGTGCGGAATAGCGATAAAGTTGCCCATGTAAGTTGACACGTCCGCGTTCCGGGCGAGCATGGCATCGATGTATTCCGGCTCAACGCAGCCGTGGTCCACCAGGAGCTGCCCGGCCATTCGGATAGCTTCCTCACGGGTAGCAACGTTCTGGTTCAGCTTGATCATATCTTTTTCCAGTTTCATGCTTCTGCTCTCCTTACTTCAGCTTGTCAATCAGACCGCTGACTTCGCCAGCCTTGAGCAAGTCGTCAACAGTGATGACTTGAATCTGGTCATAGCGAATAGCCAGGTTCTTGCCAGCCATTGGCGTAACGATGACCAAGTGGCTTGGATCATTGTCCAGTTCATTGATTCTTACGGCCTTGACCGGAGTTTCCTTGCCGGCCTTCTGCATCTGGTCCTTGAACAGGCTTGATGCCATCGTCACCGTACCCAGGTGCTGGTCGTGGCGGATGAAGTTGACTTCCTTGACCTTGCTGAAGTCGATTGTGGCCAAGCTGTCAGTCTTAGCAGCCGCCTTTTCGCTCTTCTTGACCTGGTCTGCTTCTGGCAAAGTTTCACCGGCTGCCTTCAAGCGGGCAACGACCTGGTCGTATTTTGGCGTGCTGAGGAAGTTGCCGACAGATACGTGAAGCGCGTTTGGCGTCTTTTCCTTAGCCCGTTCTGCCAGTTCTTCCTGGGTGATAACCAGCAGGCCCGGTTCATCCTTCAAGTTGCGGACAGCAGTGTTAGTAACTGGCAGATTCAAGCCCGCCTTCTTCACCTTGTCTCTCAAAAGCGATGCCCCCATAGCGGATGAACCCATGCCGGCGTCGCAGGCGAAGATGATTCTTTGCACATCCTTGTAACTTTCAACCGTTTCAACAGCTGAAGCTCCAGCTTCTTCTTCAGTCAAGCCCTTGGATTCTGCCTTCATGGCTGCCATTTGTCCTTGAGCAGCAGCCAGGTCACCATCGTCACTCTTGTCCATCTTGTAGATGACAGCGGCAACGATAAAGGAAACAATTGCTGAGCCAAGCACACCGACAATGTTGCCGAAGTAAGCATCCTTAGCTGAAACCAGCAAGATGGCGATAATTGAGCCAGGACTGGCAGCAGCAGTCAAGCCACCGCCCAAGACGCTGAAAAGGAAGGTCCCGGTAATCCCACCGGCCATGGCGGCCAGGATCAAGATTGGCTTCATCAGAACGTACGGGAAGTAAATTTCGTGCACCCCACCGAGGAAGTGAACGACAATGGCACCCGGAGCAGAGCTCTTGGCTGAACCCTTGCCAAAAATTGAGCAGGCCAGCAGGATCCCCAGACCAGGGCCCGGGTTTGATTCCATCAAGAAGAGGACCGACTTGCCGATCTTAGCGGCTTGCTGGATACCTAAAGGAACCAGAACACCGTTGCCGATCGCGTTGTTCAAGAACAATACCTTGGCTGGCTCAATAACCAGGTTGGCCAGTGGCAGCAGGTGGTGGGCGATGATCCAGTCAACCCCGTTGGCAATCCAAATGGTTGATACAACCAAAATAGGCCCGATCAAGAAGTAGCTGATCGCTACGAAGATCATCCCCATGATCCCCTGGGAGAAGTTGTTATAGATCATTTCAAAGCCGGCCTTGACCTTGCTTTGGAAGGCCTGGTCAAACTTCTTTAAGCACCAGGCACTGAGTGGCCCCATGATCATGGCCCCCAGGAACATTGGAATCCCCGTAGCCTTGTTGGCCGCGTATGGATAAAGAGCCGGATAAACGATACCCTGTGCTACCGGGTTGGCCCAAGGGAAGGCCAGGACGATGGTCCCGACAACGGAGATGGCACCAACCACGCCCCCTCTTTCCTCATAGACGCTCTTGCCGCCCGTGTAGGCGATCAAAATTGGAATCATGAAGTACAGCATCGAGCTGGTAAAGCTGTTGATGTACTTGTTCGGGAACCAGCCGTTCGGGGACATGAAGATCGCGGTCATGAAGCCCCAGGCAATAATCGCGCCAATGTTTGGCATGATCATGCCTGACAGGAAGGTCCCGAATTTTTGGATCTTTGCCTTAGCTGAGCTCTTGCTCTGAGTTTCAGACATTACTTTTCCTCCTAAACACTAAAAACTATTACCAATAAAACTTTCTCTACTTAACTTTTACTTACATTTTTATCTTAGCTTCAATTGTTTCCGCTTTCAATCCAAAGAAAATAGAAGTCTGGCACCGGTTTCAGTGTCAGACTTCTATTTGTGATATTTGCATTAAGATTGGCCACGGACCTGGTTTAGCCTTTGGGTTACCTGGCCCAGATACTGTTGGGCAATGCCAGCCGCAATTTCCGGACAGTTGCCTTCTTCAAACAAGCGAAGTGTCTGATCGCTCATAACCAAAAAGCTGCTGATCATTCCCAAAACATTAGCACTGGCTTCGGGCAAATCTTCCGGCGCTAAAAGCAGGAGCTGCCGCTTGACCATGATCTGGCTTTGATCCATCGCCGCCATAGAAATTGGCTCTGTCAGCTCATAAATGGCAAAAAAGCATTTTTTGACAGCTGGCGTCCTTGTGTGCAAGAGTGCCAAGTGACTACCTGGCAGGCCCAAGGGAGCGAGGTCCAGCCGCTTTTTCAGCCGCTGGGCGACTTCCAGCCGGTCTTTAACGTACTCATCTGGCACGGCCGTGACAATCGCCGACAATACAGCCTCCATATCCATTCCCCGGCTGCCTATCGTCTGCAGGGTCATCTGTTGCAGAAGCTGCTGGCAAAAGGCGCTTTCTCCTGCCAGCTGGGTCAAGACAGCTGCTGGATTTTTGAAGCGGCGGGGCTGCTGAACCGTGTTTTTTTCCGGGTATTTGGCCACATAACTGGCCACCTCGCTCTTGACCCGGTCTAATTCTCCGCCCAAAAGCAAGGGACTGACCAAGTGGTATTCCCGGGGGAAACCTGGCAAATCCAGAGTCGAAAAGATAATATCATAGTCTTCCAGTTTCAGCTGGGCTAAGCCCGAAGCCCGGGCCGTCTTAACCTTCTTTATCTCTGGAACCTCTTTTTGCAAGCGAGCCGCCAGAATGGCAGAAGTCCCCAGCCCATTGTCGCAGATTACCAAAGCTGACAAGTTGCGGCGGGGCTGCCGGCTGCCATATTCATTGGCAAAATATAACAGCAAGAGCTGCAACTCGGCTACATTCAATTCCTCTGAAAAATCCAGCTTCCAGGCAGCCGTGATTGCCTCATAAAGCTGGGGGAAGTGCATGGTCAGCTGACTCAAGGTTTCAATCCGCACGTTTGGCAAGCGCTTGACGCTGTGCTGGAGCAAACCGGAAATGTGCTTTTGCAGCCGGCGGGCAAAGGCCGGGTTCTTGCTAAAGTCAAAATGCACCTGGTCAGAGACGTCTTGAATAAACTGCCCCACCCGGAGATTGACGAGGACTTCCTGGTCATCACTGGCAAAAGGCGCCCGTTGGTCCTCGTGCGCCTGCAATTGATTGGCGAGAAAGATCACTTCATTTTGCGTCAAGGTAACTTCTGGCACGTCTAGCTTGGCAAAAATCTGGTAGACATAGCCTTGGTATTTTAGAGAATCCGGTTTGGCAGCCACGCTTTCCACACTTTTGCCTTGCCGCTGGCGGCCCAGGCTAATGACAAAGAACAGGATCAGCTCGATCAGCTGATAATCTGTCTCAAAGTTGAAGGCTGGCGGCAGATCTTTGACCGCTTGCCAGCACTTAAGCAGATCTTTTTTCGGGAGCAGGTCAATAAAAAAGTTTCCCGATTTGGCCTGATCTTTTTTATTAAGGTAAGAGAAAAAGACATAGTCATTGCTTTCACTCAGCAGGATTCCGTTCAAAATCCGCCGCCGCTGGCTTTCCTTGCCGCTAACCTGGACCCCCAGGCCCTTGGTCCGTTTGAGCTCGATCTGGTACTTGGCCAAAGACCCAGCTACAGCATCCAGGTCTGCTTGAACTGTCGCCTCGCTGACTCCCAACTCACCAGCCAAGGCAATGATTTTTTCCGGTTCGTCTTTTAACAGGAGCAGAGCGGCCAAGGCATTCCCCCGTTCTTCAGCCTTCATCTCTCCTTGCCCCTGGCTCTCTTTGAGTTCGCCGCGCAGGTCAGCAATCGACTCATCGGATCCGGTTAGCTGCAGATAGCCTTTCTTGTTGGTCAAGGTCAAGTTCGATTTAGCCAGTTCCGGGCGCAGCAAGCCAAATTCCCGGTAAAGGGTCCTCCGGCTGGTTTCCAGCCTTTTTTCCACTTCCGCTAAACTGATTCCGTCTTCATTTTCCAGCAGGATCTGCAGAATTCTCTTCTGCCGGTCGGTCACAATCATTGCGCTGTCTCCTTGCTATAAAAATTCCGCCACTATTGTAGCAAAAGAAAACGTTTTTACCAATAAGCAATAAAAAGGCAGACCCTTAGGTCTGCCAATTTGTATGCTAAAAAATTATTCAACCGTGACGCTCTTAGCCAGATTCCGTGGCTTGTCAACGTCCAGGCCCTTGTTCTTGGAAGCGTAGTAAGCCAAGAGCTGAGTCGGCACTACTGACAGCAAGGCTGACAGGTAGTAGTCGATTTCCGGCAAGACGACATTGTCGCCATCCTTGGCAAATTGCTTGCCAACGATGGTAATTACGTTAGCCCCGCGGGAAGCTACTTCTTGAATGTTGCCCCGGGTCAGGTCAGCCGTTACCGGGTCGTTGATCAAGGCAATAACTGGCGTGCCGTCTTCGATCAGGGAAATGGTTCCGTGCTTGAGTTCCGCAGCGGCGAAGCCTTCAGTTTGAATGTAGGAAACTTCCTTCAGCTTCAAGGCACCTTCCAAGGAAACAGCGTGGTCGATCCCCCGGCCGATGTAGAAGGCGTTTCTGGATGGTACCAGGTACTTCTTGGCCAGTTCTTCGATCTTTTCCTTACCATCAACGATTTCCTGGATGCCTTCAGCAGCCAGGCTCAAGCCTTGCTTCAAGTTCCAGTCCTTGGCAGCCTGGTCGCCCAGCTTTTCACCAACGGCCTTGGCCAAGATTGCCTGCAGGGCAACTTGGGCAGTGTAGGCCTTGGTTGAAGCAACGGCAATTTCCGGACCAGCATTCAAAAGCATGGTGTAAGTTGCTTCTCTTGACAAGGTTGACCCTTCAACGTTGGTCATGGTCAAGCTTGGAATCCCCCGCTTATTGGCTTCAGTCAAGACCACGCGGGAGTCGGCAGTTTCACCGGACTGGGTCAGGAAGATGAAGAATGGGTGCTTGGACATCATTGGGAAGTGGTAGCCGGCTTCAGAAGCATAGCCAACTTCAGTTGGGATCCCGGTGAACTTCTCAAAAATTTCCTTGCCAACCAGGCCAGCGTGGTAGGAAGTACCAGCCGCGAAGATGTAGATCCGGTCAGCCTGGCTGACAGCGTCAACGATCTTTTCGTCAACAACTGGCTTGCCAGCTTCATCCAAGTAGTCACTTGACAGACGGCGCATAACTGCTGGCTGTTCGTCAAGTTCCTTGAGCATGTAGAATTCGTAAGTGCCCT
>SFHY01000084.1 GCA_004556255.1 Lactobacillus delbrueckii | reverse complement strand
GCTCATAACTAAGAAGACGTAGACCATGGTGCCAACTTGATCATGATTTACTCCGGCCCTTGTTAAGGCAGAGACAAAGACAAAACCGATGATTGTCCAGGCTCCGGCCAAGGAGAAGGCAATTTTAGCCAGCTTGCCCATGTCCCAGTTCTCTGGCTTGTAAGTGATGTGAGTCTTGTCGGTCCCGATCATCATGGTGACCATGTTGTTCATGATCGTGTAGATGAC
The DNA here is from genome assembly GCA_004556255.1 of Lactobacillus delbrueckii. Taxonomy (GTDB): domain Bacteria; phylum Bacillota; class Bacilli; order Lactobacillales; family Lactobacillaceae; genus Lactobacillus; species Lactobacillus delbrueckii_B. The sequence continues at coordinate 5,957 of SFHY01000084.1, read as the reverse complement.
CATGGCATTTAAGGCCATCGGCAGGTAGCCGAAAATAAGATAAGAGAAGGTCAAGAGCATGGTCAGTTCAGCAGTTCTAGCCAGTTTGGTCAAAGACCAGGTGGTCATCCGCTGGTAAACCCGGTGGCCGGCATCCAGGATCTTGACGATAGGGCTCAGGCCCTCATCCAAAAGGACCATCTTGCTGCTCTTTTTGGCCACGTCAGCAGCATTTGATACAGCGATGCCGACTTCGGCCTGCTTGAGGGCAGGGGAGTCGTTAACCCCGTCCCCGGTCATGCCGACGATATAGCCAGCCTTTTGGAAGTACTTGACCATGTCTAACTTGTCTTCTGGCAAAACGTCGGCGATCCCGGCCAGGTCTTCTGCCTTTACCCCCTCTTTAAAGTCGCTGATCGAGATGACCTTGCCAGTCAAGCCGACTTCTTCAGCCACGCTGGCCGCGGTTTTCTGGTTGTCTCCGGTCAGCATGATCGGCTTGATTCCCCGCTTGACCAGTTCACCCAGAGCGGCTTTTGAATCAGTTCTGACCTTGTCTTTAGTGATAAAAATTCCCGCCAAACGGTCGTCGAGCAAAATCCCGACTGACCGGCCCAGGCTGAGGTCGACAGCCGCCATTTTTTCAGAAATAGCCGGGTCAATCTTACTGAGCTGCTTGACTGAACCTAGCTTGACGTTATGGCCATCTCCTTGCCCTTCAGAATAGCCCTGGCTGGAAGTGAAGGGGGTAAAGGCTTCTGCTTCTTTAACTGCTATCTTTTTCTCTTGCAGAAAGTCTATTAAAGCCAGGTCGATCACGCTTTGGTTGCGTTGGTCGATGGCCAGGCTGGTCAAGGCCAAGACTTCTTCATCTGAGAGTTTTGAAAAATTAGTAAAAGAGGCGACAGCCGTTTTGTTTTCAGTAATGGTCCCGGTCTTGTCCAGTAAGAGCAGGTTCAGGTTGGCCGCGTCTTGAATCCCGGTTAAGTCACTGGTCAAAACTCCTTCTTTAGATAGGCGGGTGGCCTCAAAGGAATTGGAGAGGGCAAAAGTTGACGGCATGGCTACTGGAATAGAAGCGATGAACATCATGGCCAGGAAGGGTAGCATTTCCAAGATGTTTTCACCCCGGATCACGGCCGCGATCAAGAGGATGACGGTCAAAACCCCGTCCAAAAGACAGAGGTAGTAGATGATCTTGGTCAAAAGCTGCTGCAGGTGGCCAGGTGCCGCGGACGTGTTGATCAAGTTGATGGTCTGCCCGCTTCTGGAATTGGTCCCGGTCGCGCTGACTCTGCCCAGGGCCTCGCCGTCCATGACGGTCGTGCCCGCAAAAGCTGTCGCCCCGGCTTTTTTATGGACATTTTTGGCTTCCCCGGTAATTGAGGATTCATCTAAGGTCAAGTTCCCGTCCAAAAGGTCAATGTCGGCGGCTAAAATATCCCCTCTTTGCAGGTTGACGATATCGCCGACTACCAGGTATTTGGAGTCAATTTTTTGCCAGCGGTCATCTCTTAAAACAGCGATAACCGGGGTCAGCTGCTGGGAAATTGAACTCAGGACCTTGCGGGACTTCTTCTTCTGCGTGGCCCCGTTGTAGGCGGCAAAGAGCAGCATAAGCAAAACGAAGAGGGACTGGATCCACTTGCCCAGGGCGCATTCCAGGAGGAGGGCCACCTCTAGAATCCAGGCACTGAGATTCCAAAGCTTGCCGGCAAATTCCTTCCAGAAGCTGAATTCCGGCTCCGGCACCTGGTTGAGTCCGTCTTTTTTTAAGCGCAGGTCAGCGTCAGCCTGCGTCAAGCCTTTTACTTTCATTCAAACATCTCCTTGTAATTATTCTTCAGTCGTTACGTGTTACATATAGAAGTTATTTTTCTCACTATTCATTGTAGTCCCCGGGTTGATATAAATAAAATACTGTTTTATGATGTTAGATATCTAAAAAGTTGATATCCACTAAGCTCAAAGATCATTAAAGAGAGAAGAAAATGAATTTCAAGCAGCTCAATTACTTTTTAGTCGTAGCTGAAGAAGGGCAGATTACATCTGCTGCCAAGCGGCTCTTTGTCGGCCAGCCGGCCCTCAGCTACCAGCTAAAGCAATTAGAAGAGGAGCTGGGGGCAAAACTTTTTGTCCGCCAGCCCTACGGCATTGAACTGACGGAAGCGGGAAAAAAGCTGCGGGATTATGCTGGCCAGATTTTGACCTTGGCCAAAAACGCCCAAACCGAAATTACGGAGCTGGATCGGGGCGGGCGGGGAAGGGTTAAATTAGGTTCCGTCTCTTCTTCAATCGGCGAGCTTCCTTCCGCCAAATTGACGGCTTTTGCCCGCCAGCATCCCGGCGTCTCCTTTGACATCTACGAAGACAACACTTTTGGCATCCTGGACAAGCTGCAGGGCAACCTGCTGGACCTGGCCATCGTCCGCACTCCCTACAACCGGGTCAACTTGAACTTTGTTGATATCAGCGATGAGCCGATGACCGCGGTTACCTGCCAGGACTTTTTCCCTGACAAGGAAAAAGTAAGGCTGCAGGACCTGGCCGGCCAGCCCCTGGTCATCTACCGGCGCTTTGAAGGCATGTTTAAGGAAGCCTTCGCGGAAAAAGGCCTCACCCCAAATTTTGTGGTCAAGTGCGATGATTCTAGAACCGCCATCCGCTGGAGTGACTCTGGCCTGGGGATTGCCCTGGTGCCGGAATCAATCGCCAAAACTTACGCCAAAGGCCGCATCTGTCCGGTTGACTTGGCCAAGTGGCGGACCCGCCTGCAGCTGGTCTGGCGCAAAGACCGGGTGGTTACCCCCCTTATGCGGCAAATTATTGCCCTATATGCAAAATAAAAACTGGAAGCCAATCTAGGTTTCCAGTTTCTTTGTTTCTATTGTCTTTATGCCCGGCTTGAAGTCAGGTTCATCCGCCGTTCAAAGTAGTTGAGCAGACGGGTCAAAATAAAGGTGACCACGAAGTAGATGCACATGGTGATAAAAAGCGGCATGACCCCGCGGTAGGTCGCGGTTTGGACCAGGCCGGTCTCGTACATCAATTCCCCGACCCCGATGACGGAGACCAGGGAGCTGTCCTTGGTCAAGGTAATGAATTCATTGCCCAGGGCTGGCCAGATATTCTTCAAGGCTTGCGGGAAGACCACGTAGCGGTAGGTCTTGGCCTGGCTGAGCCCCAGGGACCGGGCAGCTTCCGTTTGCCCCTTGTCCACGGAATTAATCCCGGACCGGATGTCTTCAGCCACGTAAGCCCCAGAGTTAAGGCCAATAGCGATGATCCCGGCGGCCAGGGCCGGCATATTCTTGATCAGCATCCCGACCCCGAAGTAGACAAACATGATCTGAACCATCTGCGGAGTGCCCCGGAGGAACTCAATGTAGCAAACGGCGATAGCGTGCAAAAGCTTGTTTTTAGACAGACGCATCAAGGCAAAGATGACACCTAGGATCAAACCAATCGTGATGGAGCAAATCGTAATGATCATGGTGTAGCCTAGGCCAGTCGCGAAGTAGCTGGCGTACTTGCTCATGGAGTTGTTGGTCTTGCTTGAGGCCTGTTTCATAGCCTTGGCAGCGGCAGGGATGTACTTTTTGTTAAACAGGTCCTGCTTTTGGCAGTTGTTGATGGTCTTGTTGATGGCCTTGACCAGGTCGCCTTGCCCCTTGGCTACACCGACCGCGTTGCCCATCTGGGCCTGGCTGAGGCTGGACTTGACCAGGGACAGGGAAGTGTCGTTAGTGGCGTAAGTCTTGGCATTAAGTTCACCCAATAAAACGGCGTCAACTTTGCCGGACTTAAGGGCCATGAGCAGGTTGCTGATCTTGGCCAGGCCCTTGAACTTGATTCCGCTCTTAGCAGCGTTCTTCTTCAAGGAAGTGTACTGCAGGGACCCGGTCTGGGCACCAACCGTCTTGCCCTTGAAGGAAGCGGTGCTGGTGTATTTGGCCTTGTTGGTCTTATTGATGACAAAGTAATCTGACTTTTCAGCGTAGTAGATCTTGGAGAAGTCAATGCTCTTTTTCCGTTCGGCCGTTGGGGTCATCCCGGAAATGATGACGTCGATCTTGCCAGTTTCCAGGGCAACCAGGAGGGAGTCAAAGTCCATGTTCTTGATTTCCAGCTTGACCCTCAGGTCTTTTGCGATCTGTTTGGCCAGTTCAACGTCGACGCCGACATACTTGTTTTTGCCGTTGACGTTCTTGGTAAATTCCAATGGTGGGTAGTCAGCGGACATGCCGACAACTAATTTGCCGGACTTCTTGATCTTCTTCATGACCGTGCCGCTGGCCACTTTCTTGCTGCTGGCGGCATCAACTGCTGGTACTGCCGCGGTAAAGAGCCCGGCCAAGAGGAGGAGGGCGGTCATAATTTTAATAAGTTTTTTCATCTTGCTTCATTCTTCCTTTGCTAGCTAGGCTTCCAAAATTTTTGCCAAAAAGTCCTTGGCCCGGTCACTTTGTGGGTGGTCGAAGACCTGGTCGGGGCTGCCCTGTTCCAAAAGATAACCGTCGGCCATGAACCAGACTTCATCAGCTACTTTTCTCGCGAAGCCCATTTCGTGGGTGACCACAACCATGGTCATCCCAGTTTGGGCTAAATCCTGCATGGTCTTTAAGACTTCCCCAACCATTTCCGGGTCCAAGGCACTGGTCGGTTCGTCAAAAAGCATCATGTCCGGCTGCATGGCTAAAGCCCGGGCAATGGCGACACGCTGCTGCTGGCCGCCGGACAGGCTGGCCGGGGTGTGGTCAGCAAAGTCATCCAGGCCAACTTTTGCCAGGAGCTCATGGGCTAATTTAGCAGCTTCCTGGTCGCTCATCCCTTTGACCTTCATCGGCGCCAACTTGACGTTTTCAATGACGGACATGTTGGGGAAGAGGTTGAAGCTTTGGAAGACCATGCCCATCTTCTGCCGGAGTTGGTCCAGCTCTTCTTCTTTAAGGTCGGTCAGTTCCGTTCCTTCAAAAATGACCTGGCCGCTGGTTGGCTTTTCCAACAGGTTCAGACAGCGCAAAAAAGTACTCTTGCCTGAACCGGATGGACCAATAACCGTGATGACTTTTCCTTTTTCGATGACGGCATTGATGTCCTTGAGAACTTCCTTGTCGCCGTAATTCTTCTTCAGATGCTTAACTTCGATGATCTTGTTCATGTTTAATCCTTCGTCTAAAAGGACACAAGCAATGAAGAGCTGACAAGCGGCAAAGTTCCGGGCAAGAGTACTTAAAATTAATCAAGTTGACAGTAATTGAAATACTGGAGCCAATGAGCGACTTATGACTGTGACAGCTTTTCATTGCCAGTCCTCGCCTTGCAATGAAACAGCTTCAGTCACCATCGTGGATGGTGCTATGTTCGGTGGTGGTAAGTCCTCGTCCTCATTTTGATTTGCTCCTTTTGAAATGTTTTTTTTCTTCGCCAATTTTATCGTATTCTGCATAAGCATTATTAATCAATAATGTTACTTGACATTTTTCACATGCATCATTTTTACAAAATCCACATAATTTTTCTCTTGCATCTAATAAATCGTCTAACTCGTCTCTACTCATAATTTTCACTCCTCTTTTATTTACCTGATATACATAGAATGATTAAAAAATAGGCAAAATAAAAAGACCCGGATCATCCAGGTCTTTTTGTGATATGAATTAATTTGTTTTTTTCCATTCCTGATATTCTTCTAACCGCTTAATAAAACCATCAAATTCTGGAACAGTGAAATCAAGTTCTTTATAACGTACAGGATAAATAATCCCCTTATTAATGAGCTGCGCCCTAGAAGTAGATATAGAATTCACAGTTTTTTTCATTATCTTAGCAACATTAGCAATCGTACATGGTAGTTCCCCACATGCAACCATAGCAAAGATAAATCTTTTATCTGCTTCCGAACAACGTTCATAACGGACTTTAAAAAATCCCGTGTCCATTGTTTTGAAAAAATCAGGGATATTTCTATTTACGTC
>SFHY01000083.1 GCA_004556255.1 Lactobacillus delbrueckii | reverse complement strand
CTGGACGTAGTTCAAGACGTTGAAGTAAGGCAGGCGGTAGTCCAAGCTGCTTTCCAAAGACGGGTTGTCTTCTAAAAGCTTGCTGTGGCCTTCAATCTGCAGGATGACTTCCTTGGTCAGTTCCCATTCCTTCTTGATGATGTCAAAGACTGACCGGGTAGCTTCGTCTTCACAAAGACCAGCGTACTTTTCCGCGATTTCCATGTTGGACTTGGACAAAACCATGTCGACGTTGGACAGGAGGGAGTGGAAGAATGGCCAGCCCTGGTACATTTCCTGCAGTTCCTTCAAGTTATTAGGATCAGCATCGATGAAGTGCTTGAAGGCTGAACCAACCCCGTACCAGCCTGGGAACATGACCCGGCTCTGTGACCAGGAGAAGACCCAAGGAATAGCCCGCAAGCCGGACAGTTCAGTAATCTTCTTTCTGGCTGCCGGCCGGGAGCCGATGTTCAGACTGGAAACTTCCTTAATCGGCGTAGCCTGGAAGAAGTAGTCATGGAAGTGCGGGTTGTCAAAAACGAGTTCCCGGTAAACCCGGTTGCTGTCTTCGACAATGCCATCCATTGAAGCCGTGAAGTCCTGGATGTGGTCCTGGCTGACGGCTTGCTTGGAGACCATCCGGTCAACCGCGGCGGAAACCAGCATTTCCAAGTTGTAGTAGGCAGCGTCCTTGTTGCCGTACTTGTTCTGGATGATTTCCCCTTGTTCAGTGGTCCGGATCCGGTCCTTGATGGAGCCAAATGGCTGGGAAGTGATGGCTTCATATGATGGGCCGCCGCCCCGGCCAACCGTGCCGCCCCGGCCGTGCATGAAGGTGATCTTGATGCCGCGTTCTTTGCCGATGGCCGTCAGTTCCTTTTGGGCCTTGTACAGGCTCCAGCAAGATGCCAGGTAGCCGCCGTCCTTGTTGGAGTCGGAGTAGCCCAACATGATTTCCTGGTAGTTGCCCTTAGAAGCAACCCAGCGCTTGACGATGTCGAAGCTGAGGTAGCGCTTCATGATTTCCCGGGAGTTCTGCAGGTCTTCCACAGTTTCAAACAAAGGTACCACTTGCACCCGGGCCTTTTCGGAATCGAGCAGGCCATATTCCTTCAGCATGATGGCTTGTTCCAGCATGTCAGAGATGCTTTCAGTGTGGGAAATAATGTGCTGCTTGATCATGTTCTCGCCCAAGGTATCCTTAAGCACGCGGGCAGTGTGGTAGATCTTCAGTTCCTTTTGCAAAAGCTCTGACTTAGGTGAGTTGGATGAGTGCAGGCTCCGCGGGTCGTTGCTCAATTCGCTGAGCAGGATCTGGATCTTTTCTTCTTCATCCAAATCGCTGTAGTTATCGCAGATCCGGGCACTCTTTAAGAGTTCTGCCACGCAGGTTTCGTTGACGCTGGAGTCTTGCCGCATGTCGATCGTGGCCAGGTGGAAGCCAAAGACGTCAATAGCTTCCAGGAGGTCGTCAAAGTGGCCGCCGGTAACTGCCCGGTCGTGGTTTTGAATTAATGACCGCTTGATGGCTTCCAGGTCGTCCTTGAACTCGTAAGCATCCTTGTAGACCGGAGCCTTGAGGGCAGCTTCTTTCTTAACGACGGCTTCCTTGGAGAAGACGTCCAAGAGTTCCATTTCCGTGTGGGCCAGGCGGCTTTCCAGGTAGTAGAAGGCCCGGCGGTAAGGTTCGTTTTCTCTGAATGGGGAGTTGTCAGCTGACAATTTGGCCAGTTCAGCGACTTCCGGCGTTGGCTGCACGTAAGAAGTTGAAACAGCCACCGTCCGGTAGAGGTTGTTGAGAGCCTTGATGTAGTATTCAAAAATGACTTCACTTTGAATCGTCGCGCTCAAGCGGAGGGTTTCCGCCGTAACGTAAGGGTTGCCGTCCCGGTCCCCGCCGATCCACATGCCCATGGTGATCGGCGTTGCCCCGTCAACGTTGAGGCCTTTTTCCCGGGCCAGTTCCTTGTAGCGGGCAGTCAGCTTAGTGATGGCTGGAATCAAGGAGTCAGGGTAGTAGACCATGACGTTCTTGATTTCGTTGGAGACCTTCAGCTTCTTTTCCCGGATGATGTCCGTCTGCATGATGATTTCAATGTAGCGGCGGAGTTGGTCGATCCACTCTTTCCGGTTGATAGTGCCGGTCTTGACGTCCCGGTAGCGGCGGAGCTGGTCGTGGATCTTGTTAGTCAATTCCAGAATGGTCTTGCGCTGCACCTGGGTTGGGTGGGCGGTCAAAACTGGCACGACATTGACATGGCTCAAAATTTCAGCGGCATCGTTTTTTTCCGCTACCAGGTCAACCGTTGATTCTAGCTTACCCAAATAGTCCTTGTCCGTGTTGTTGAGCAGGTTGACTTCGCTGGCCAGGTCAACGTCTTCAGTAATGTTGATCAACAGCGGCAGGGTCGCGAAGTAGCGGGCGACAATGATCATCTCTTGATTGCTCAAGCAGGCAATCTGGCTTTCCAGCTGGCTGTGATCGTTGCTGGCAGCAATCTTAACCAGGCCCTTAATCTTGGCGAATTCTTCATCGCCAACCAAGTGGCGGGTGCTTTCGTCAAGCAAGTCGGTCAGAATCTTGACCTCTTCAGCAATAACCGCGTGGTTACTGTTGTTCTCTAATTTCTTAGCAGTCACGCTTAACTTCCTCTTTCTATAAAAATAATCTTTGCTTGCTAATGCTTTTTCTCTATCATACGCCTTTTTTGTCTAAAATTGAATTAGCTTGGGCTTGCTTTCAGTATTTTTTGTAAAAAGGCGAACGCTCTTCTTGACAAAAACAGCCTTTTTGCTTAAGGGAGAACTATAGCAGCTGCTTGAGCCAGCTGGCCAGCATGATAATCAAGGGCACGCTGACCACAGACATTAAAGTCGACAGGCACAGACAGCGCATTGGGAAGGCGACCGGGCGGTTGGCCAGGAGGCTGAGCATGACGATAAAGCCGGCAACCGGAGCGGCCGCCATGATGACAACGGCCAGGTAAGCGGTCGTTGACAGGGGGACCAGGAGCAGGATCACGCTCATGCAGGCCGGCATAAGGAAGTTACGCAAGAAGCAGATCAGCCAGGCCTTGCCGTCTTTATAGAAGTCACCGGAAATAGTCCCCAGATTAGAGCCAATAACAATCATGCTTAAGGGAGTGTTAAGTGAGGCCACGTAGCTGACCGACCGGTCAATCACGGCTGGGAATTTGAGGCTGGCACCAGTGATAAAGAGGATGAAGCCAATGGCGGTGGCAATAATGTTGGGGTTGAAGAGGACGGTTCTGAGGGTGTCGGCCAAAGGTTGACGTTTTTTAAAAGTGCCGATACCGTGGGACCAGACGAAGATATTGTTTAAGACCAGGATGGGCACGGCGAAAAAGGTCCCCTTGCTGCCTAAGAGGGCTTGAATCAAGGGGATGCCGATAAAGCCGCAGTTGTTGTAGACCGCCCCGAAGGCGATCAGCTGCTTGTCCGGGTCGTTTTTTAAACGGGGCAGGCGGAGCAAGAGAGTGCTGAAGGCGATGGGGAAGAGGTAGTTGAGAGAACCTGCCAGGAAGGTTAAGCCGAAGTCCTTGATTAAGCTGGCGCTGGCCGGGCGCTCAAAGGCGTTGATGATCAGGCAGGGGCCGACGATGTAGACCAGGATGGCAGTCAGGTCCTTGCCGGTTTCCTCATGGATCATGCCCTTTTTCTGGCAGAGGAAGCCGATGGCCATGAGGATGAACATGATGCAAATCTGCTCCAGTGAGATGAAAAATGCCATAAGAATGCTCCTATCAATCAGTTCTTATTAAAAGATTATAAGCCAATTTTTTCCTTAAAAAGAAAGAACTTTAAAAAAGGGGGAGAAAATAGGTGAAAAGCTTGGAGGCAAAAGGCCAAACCTGTTATACTGATTTAGTCATAATTGCAGTAGAAAATTTAAGAAACAGAGGAAAATCTATTGATCACAGTAACAGATTTAAGTTTGCAAATCGGCAGTCGCACCCTTTACAGCGACGTCAACCTTAAGTTCACGCCGGGCAACTGCTACGGCATCATTGGGGCCAATGGGGCCGGCAAGTCGACTTTCTTAAAGCTGCTGGAAGGAAAAATGGAACCGACCACGGGCTCAATCAGCATGGGCCCTAACGAAAGAATGTCCAGCCTAAACCAGGACCACTTTGCCTTTGAAGATTTTTCCGTTATGGAAACTGTGATTCAAGGCCACCAAAAGCTCTACCAGGTCATGAAGGAGCGTGACGCCCTTTACGCCAAGGCTGACTTCAGTGAAGAAGACGGGGTCAAGGCGGCTGAACTGGAAACGGAATTTGCGGAACTGGACGGCTGGAACGCGGAAGCCGATGCTGCCCAGCTTCTCCAGTCCATGAGCATTCCGGAAGACATGCACCAAAAGCAGATGAGCGAGCTGGCGGAAAGCGACAAGGTTAAGGTCCTTTTGGCCCAGGCCCTTTTTGGCAACCCGGACATCCTTCTTTTGGACGAACCGACCAACGGTCTGGACGTGCACACCACGGCCTGGCTGGAAAACTTCCTGGCTGACTACGAAAACATCGTCCTGGTCGTTTCCCACGACCGTCACTTCCTGAACCAGGTCTGCACCCAGATGTGTGACGTTGACCGCGGGCAGATCAAGCTCTACGTCGGTAACTACGACTTCTGGTACGAATCAAGTAAGCTGGCTACGGAACTTGCCCGCCAGCAAAACGCTAAGAAGGAAGAACAGATCAAGCAGCTGCAGGAATTCATCGCCCGCTTCTCAGCCAACGCTTCCAAGTCCAAGCAGGCTACTTCCAGAAAGAAGCAGCTGGACAAGATCAGCCTGGACGACATCAAGCCATCCAGCCGCAAGTACCCGTATATCAAGTTTGAGATGAACCGGGACCTGGGCAACGACTTGCTGAGAGTAGACAATGTGTCCTACAAGTCCGGCGACGAGCAGCTTTTGGACAATGTTTCCTTTATCATCCGGCCAGGTGACAAGGTTGCCTTCTTGTCCAGAAACACCCGGGCAACCACGGCCTTGATGGAAATCATCGCCGGCCGCCTGGAACCAGACTCCGGGACTGTTACCTGGGGGCAGACGACTTCCTTCAACTACATGTCCAGAGACCTTAACGCCAACTTCGACAATGACGAATTGACGATTTTGGACTGGCTGCGCCAATACGCTGACAAGGAACACGACGACAACACCTTCTTGCGGGGCTTCTTGGGCAGAATGCTCTTCAGCGGTGACGAGATCAACAAGCAGATCAAGGTCCTGTCCGGGGGTGAAAAGGTCCGCTGCCAGCTGTCCAGAATGATGCTGGAAGCAGCCAACGTGCTGGTCATGGACGATCCAACCAACCACTTGGACCTGGAATCCATCACCGCCTTGAACGAAGCCATGGAAAACTACCCTGGCTCAATTCTCTTTACTTCCCACGACCACGAGTTCATCCAAACCATTGCCAACCACATTATTGAAGTTGGTCCAAAGGGTGTGGTGGCCCGGGCCGACATCAGCTACGACGACTTCCTGGCCCACCCGACTGTGCAAGAACAAGTCGAACAGATCTATTAAATTTATTACTAATATTGAAAGTGTTACAACTAATATTGGCATGCCCATAAGATATAGTAGTACATCAACATTCATCATTTTTTTGTTCCTTACAACCCCTGCTGCTAAGTCTTTTAAATAATACTTGAAGCATTGTATGTGACCTACTGACCATCTTGTTCTTTGTGTCCATGATTGTTTAAATCCTAATGGTTGTTCATCATATACTTTTGCATCTGTTGCCCATCCTAAACGTCTTCCTTTTGCTATGTTTATTAATGAAAATTCTATATCTTCTGTCAAGGTCTTTGTGTTCAGCCTTCTGCTTTTATTAAATCATATTTTACCATAAAACCTGTTCCATTTAGCAAGGGTGATAATCCAATATTGTATCTTGCTAAATGATAAAATCTATGCATTGTCCAATAGAATAATGCGTATCCTGCTGTTACCCATGTGTCATCTGGATTTTTAATGTCTCTATATCCTTGTACTACTTCCTCTCCTTGACAAAGTTTTTTGTTCATTGCGTTCATAAATTCTTTATCAACAACATTATCTGCATCAAAAACGCAAAGTGCATCATATTCTGCATTTTGCTCTTGCATTTTGTTTAAAAACCATTGCATTGCATATCCTTTTGTTTTATGCTCTGGGTCATTTCTTTCATATACAATAGCTCCTGCATTTTTTGCAATATTT
>SFHY01000082.1 GCA_004556255.1 Lactobacillus delbrueckii | reverse complement strand
CGGTTTCAAAAATTAAGCAAAAAAAACACTCATCAAACTTAGATGAGTGTCCTAAGACGTTCCCCGTTCAAAGTCAATGTCTTAACTTAATGACATTGCCCGGCTGGGAAGCCTTTTTTAATTGCCAAAAAGCTGGTCGGCAATTTTGGCCGGCAGGGGATCAGGCAGAAGCAAATCCAGGCCGACCGCGCTCTTGCCCTTGAGATTTACCTCGCGGACCGTGGCAGGGTCGATTTTCGCTGAGCCCAGATAATAAAACTTCGGGCCGTAGGCATCTGCCCGCTTGACGAAGACCGGAATCCGGGTGACTTGCTGGCCAGATTCTGTCCCCCGCAAGAGCTGCCGGACTTCCGGGGAAGACAGGTGGCGGGGAGTTCTGGTATACCAGGCCAGGCGCTGGCCGCGGGCCTGGTTGTCATAGCGGGCATTTCTTTGCTCCTGGTCAGTCTTTTTGTAGGTGATAAAAACCGGGCAGACATTGCCGCTCAGCCGGTAGCCATACATGGGCCGGCTGACGTCTAGCGGCCAGTTGAGCAGGCGGCAGACCTCCTTGCGGTCGTAAGCCGCGTAGAGGGTGAAGTCTTGCGCTGGGTCTTTTTCTTTGGCGAGGAAGAGGCCAGTTTCGACCGCGTCTTTAAACAGGTCGAGGAAGTCGGAACTAGCTTGGGCGATCTTAGGGTTTAAGGACCAGCAGCCGTCTTTTAAGCTGGCGACAGGCTCGCCGCCGTACTTGGCCTTTTGGGTAGTTGATCCGCTTTTGACATCATAGAAGTCCAAGGAGAGGATGGCTTCCAGAGATTTTTCCAAGGCGGCTGAGTCGTAGGCCCCGTAATTTTTTAACAGAGTTTGGAAGTCTGTCTGACCGATTTGGCCTTTTGGCAAAAGGGCCTGCAAAAGCAAAAGTTCATGTGGCCGCTGGCCTGGGGCCAGTTCCTTAGTAACAAAGGAGAGGACCTGGCTTTCGTAAGAGGACAGCTGGCAGGGCTGGCCCATTTTTTCCAGGAAGGCTCCGTAGTGGGGCAGGGACTTGTTGTCCAGCCAGAGGCGGGGTGAGACCTGGCCTTTTTTGGCGAAATCCAGCAAAAGGGGCGCCCGGCCCAGCTGCTGGGCCAGGTCCGCGTAGGCTTCCCGCAGCTGCTTGAGCGAGTCCAGCTTGACCTTGTCCAGGGAGGCCAGGATTTCCTGGCTGGCGATCCGGCTGAAGTTGATGGTGGACAGGCCGGCAAAGCTGACGGTTTGCAGCTGGTACTTCAGCTGGTCGCGGGAGAGCTTTTTCCCGGCTAAGGCCAGGGGGATCAGGTAGTTGTTCTGGTAGTTGCCGATGAAGTCCAGGACGGTGACGAAGTCCTGGCCCGGGTAGAGGCGCAGGCCCCGGCCCAGCTGCTGGATAAAGACCGTGGCTGACTGGGTGGCCCGGAGCATGACGATCTGGTTGAGGGCGGGAATGTCCACGCCTTCGTTGAAGAGATCGACCGTCACCAAGTAGTGGAGGCGGCCGCTTTCCAGATCCTTGACCGCCTGCCGGCGGACGGCTGGGGAATCCTGGTTGGTCAAGGCCTGGGCTGGCTGCCCCTGACTCGTGAAAGCTTCCGCCAATTGCCGGGCTTCTTCCTGCCGGCTGCAGAAGACCAGGCCGCAGGGGCGGGGACCGCTGCAGCCGTAATAGTCCAGTTCTTTAAGGAGGTAGCTGACCCGCTTTTTTGCGCCCAGCCAGCGGAGGTCGCTGAAGTCGTCGGAAGTCTGGCCGTCAATTTCATAGTCGCGGATACCGATATAGTGGAAGGGCGTGAGCATTTTGCTTTCCAGGGCATCGGCCAGGCGGATCTCGTAGGCTAAATTGTAGTCAAAGAGGGCAAAAATATCCTGCTGGTCCATCCGCTCCGGCGTGGCTGTCAGACCCAGGCAAAAGGCCGGGCTGAAGTGGCTGAGGACTTTTTGATAGCTGGGCGCGGCGGACCGGTGGGCTTCGTCGATCAAGATATAGTCATAAAAATCAGCTGCCTGGCTGGCCAGGAACTGGTCCTGGGAAACGGTCTGGATGGTCGCGAAGGTGTAGCGGGCCTGCTGGTGGCTGGTCCCGGTCAAAAGGGCGAAGTCGCTGCCCTTGCCGCCGATAACCTTTTTGAAGGTCTCCAGGGCCTTGCGGGCGATCTCTTCCCGGTGGACCAGGTAGAGGAAGCGGCGGGGAGCAAAGTCTTTGACCGCCAAAGCCGCCAGGTAGGTTTTCCCTGTCCCGGTAGCGGAAACGACCAGGGCCCGGCGGGCACCGCTTTTGACTAAGGCTTGGAGATTTTCCAGGGCGGCTGCCTGCATCTGGTTGGGAACGATCTTTTCTTGTTTCACGTGTAACACAGGCTTGGTTGGCGGCTGCCAGCTTTTTTCATAGTCGGCCAGCCAGGTGTAAGTCAAGGGCTGGCTTTTGCCCATCAAGTCCGCTAAAGCCGCGGCTAGTTGCCGGGTCAAGACCGAATCGGTTTGGGAATCGACCTTGAGGCACCATTCCTGGTTGGCCAGGAGGGCGGACCGGGTGAAGTTGGCGCTGCCGATGACGGCGGTCTGCCAGTCCCCATGGTCAAAAAGATAGCCCTTGGCATGGAAGGGACCGTCCACGATCCGGACAGTAAGATTGGAAATTTTTAAGAGCTCGGCGAAAACCCGGGGCTGGTTGAAGGCCAGGTAGGTCCCGGTGATGATGGTGCCGTGGACTCCGCTGGCTTGCAGGTCTTCCATGACCAGCTTGAAAGGAGGCAGCATGTCGGCAGTGATGAAGGCCACGGCCCAGGTAAAGGACTGGCAGGTCAGCAGCTGCCGGCGCAGAGCTTGCCAGATGTTTTCTTGCTGATTGCTGACGAGCCGGGGCGGGCTCAAGGGGGAAAGTTCCATTGATTTGACCTCACTGGGGAAAAGATTTTTTACCATCATAACACAAGGAAGCAGCGGGGAAGATAGGAAAAGAACTATGTTACATGTGAAACAATCAGCGTTATAATAATGGTGAAAATAATAAAAGCTTTTTTACAGAGGAGAGAACAATGAAAGCAAAGGAAATCCGGGCTTTAGCCCGGGAAAACCTGAAGCAGATCCCGAAGAAGGTCTACATGCCGATGGGGCTGCTTTTGGTTGTGGCAAATATCATACCGAATGTTGTTGACCAGGCGACTGACTCCAAGTCGGGGGTTGGAGCTAATATCATCTTTTTCCTCTTGGAAATCGCGGCCGCGTTTTTGACGGCTAACGGCTACATTTTCTTTGACCGTTGGCGGAATAAGATCCAAAAGGGCGGGGAAGAACCGAATGCCTGGTGCGGCTTGACCGGCCAGCACATTGCCCGCCTGCTCATTTATGGGGTAATTGAAGCCTTGATCATTGGGACCGTGACCGTGGCAATCGCGGCCGCGGTGGTTGGGTCAGAAATTCCGCAAGTGCCGTTAGCGGTAAGCATCATTCTTTTGATCTTGCTAGTTGTTTTACTGGTTTGGATTGAGCTGCGGCTGACTTATGTCGTCTACGTGATCGACGATGACGTGCGGACCAGGCAGAAGCGGTCAGTCTGGGCAGAAATCGGGGCTGGCTGGAAGCTGACCAAGGGCCGGGTCTGGAAGCTGCTCTGCTTGAACCTGTCCTTCTTGGGCTGGTACATTTTGACCGCCTTTACCCTGGGAATTTTGGGGATCTGGCTGATGCCATACTACAATTTGGCAATCGCCGAAACTTATGAGCAGAGCAAGGAAGATAAATATTAGGATTATTAGTATTGACCCAAAGACGCGCGATGGCGCGTCTTTTTTTACGGGCGGGGAAGAATAGCTTATAATTTTTAATAGAAAGGACGTGAGGCGGATGGCACAAGCCTTATATATCAGCGAGGTTCACATGGACCTGAACGAGTACACCAGGATGGCCATGAAGGTGACGGAAAAGAGCCGGCGGCGGATCATCATGATCGCGGAAGCAATCTGGATCGCGGCCGGAGCGGTGGCTTTCGCCTTGAAGCAGTATGACTTCACGGTCATGTTTGCCCTGGTGATTGCTTTTTACCCAGCGGCAATCGTCTACCTCTACAAGCGGCGGCTGAAGAAGATTTACGCGGGCATGCCGGCCATCAAGGATGACTACGTGCGCTATGAATTTTACCCGGACCACTTCCTGGTTTTGACCAACCGGGGGGATGGGGAATACCGCTATGACCAGATTACCCGCTATGTTGAAACTGACGAGGAAATCATTATGATGCCGGCCCCGGACCAGGGCATGCTGCTCTTGAAGAAAAACTGCAGCCCGGACTTGATCAAATTTTTACGGGAGAAATGCCAGCGGTAGTTTCACGTGGAACACAGCGGAAGTGGCAAATTGCCGGAAAAGCTGTTAAGATTAAGGAAACAGGCTTTTTAAAAAGGAGCTGGTAAAAATGAAATTTTCTCATAAATTGAGTGACGCGGTCCACCTGCTGGCCTACATCGAGATTTTTCCCGATGATGACCTGTCCAGCCGGGCGATCGCGCGCAGCATCGTGACCAACCCTAGCATGGTGCGGAGTCTGATGATGGACCTGCGCAAGGCAGGGCTTTTGAAGACCAAGCAGGGGAGTGCTGAACCGGAACTGGCCAAGAAGCCGGAAGAGATCAGCCTCTACGATATCTTCGCGGCAGTCGACATGGACCACCACTTGCTGCACGTCGATGAAGACACGGAGCAAAAGTGCCCGGTTGGCGGCAACATTCAAGGGCCGCTGGCCAAGGCCTATGCGGAAGTGGAAGAGGCAGCTTTTGCCAAGATGCGGGAGATCAGCCTGCAGGAAATTGTCGACCAGATAAAAGAAGCAGGGCAGCTTGCCTAATTACGTCAGCGAAAGCTGGCGTTTTTTTATGGGAATAGGTGTTGACTTTAAAAATACACGTGCTAGAATAACTGTAGATTTAAAAATAACAAGCAAATAAAATAGAAAAAAGAAACTAACGGAGGCAATTATGAAGTACGCTATTTCAGCAGCTACTGGCAACTTTGGCCAGACCGCGATCAAGAATTTGGTTGATGCAGTTGGGGCAGAAAATGTAGTGGCGATCGTCCGCAACGAAGAAAAGGGCAAGAAGCTTTTGCCAGCTGGCGTAGAAATCCGCCAGGCTGACTACGGCGATGAAGTAGCTGTAGAAAAGGCCCTGGCCGGCGTGGACAAGTTCCTCTTCATTTCCTCTCAGCCAGGCGGGGCAGTAACTAGAGCTGACCAGCACAAGAACGTGGTAGAAGCTGCTAAGAATGCCGGCGTTGGCTACGTGGCTTACACCAGCTTCCCGAAGGCCAGTGAAAGTGACAACTGGCTGGCAGCTGACCACAAGCTGACGGAAAAGCTGCTCAAGGAGAGCGGGATCAAGCACTCCTTCCTGCGCAACAACTGGTACTTGGAAAACGAAATGACTTTCCTGGCTCCAGGTCCGGCCAACCGCCTTTACTGGGCAAATAACTTTGCCGGCTGGGCACTGGAAAGAGAATATGCTGCGGCAGCGGTTAAGGTTTTGACCAGTGATGATCCAAAGGAAGTTTATGAATTTGCCGGCCCGAAGCGGAGCTACCAGGACCTGGCAGCGGCCTTGAACGCGGCAACTGGTGAAGAAGCAGCAGCCAAGCAGGTCAGCCAAGACGAATACGTGAAGGTCTCGGAAGGCCTGGGCTTGGATCATGATACGGCGGCAATGTACGCTGCCTTCCAGCAGCCAATTGATGATGGTTCATTGACTGAAGAAAGCAGCGACCTGGAAGAAGTTCTGGGCGGCTTGACTCCACTGGACCAGGCAATCAAGGAACTTTTGGCAAAGTAGCTTTGGTAGATACTTTTTTCGGAAAAAGCAGGTATAATGTAGGAAAAGTTACTTGTTTTTGAAAAAAGGAGCAGAACAATGCCATTTGTACACATTGAACTCTTGGCTGGCCGGACGCCAGAACAACTGGAAAAGATGATGAAGGACGTGACCCGGGTGATCTCAGAAGACACTGGCGCGCCACAGGAACACATCTCCGTGATTATTAATGAACTTGGCAAGCAGCAGCTGGCTCAAGGCGGCGAATGGAGAGAACCACAAGCCTAAAGATTTTGACTCACCCAAGGCGGGTGAGTCTTTTTTTCGGGAAAATAACAGGTGGGAAATAATGTGCAAAGTGAATCAAAAGGGAAGGAGGGCTAGAGAAGCAAAGGATGAGGGGCCTTTCCTAAAAGGAAAAATCTTAGCAAAATTAGCATAAGAATTAGCTAAACTTAGTATAAGCTTTATGATAAGATAATAGGTGAAAAGTGAGTA